>JAITMT010000334.1 GCA_031277235.1 Tannerella sp. | reverse complement strand
TCCTGCTGCCCGAACGCTGTTACCGCAAGGATAGCCATTAGAAAAATAATTTTTGTTTTTTTATTCATATTGATTGTTTAAAAAATGTTTTAATTTGCGACAAAGGTAAGCAAAAATTGTTTAAAAATATACCCGATGAGCATTTTATTAAAAAACCGTCCGTAAACCGAACTAAAACTCCCGCCGGTAAGAGACGGACGGGAAGAAGCGTATCAGTACAAAAGCCTTGTAATCACCGTCTCTCTCGCGGTAAATATTGTAGGGATTGTCGTTTGCCGTTGCGTTCAGCAGGGAAAACTGCCAGATTTTTTTGCCGTTCTTCACCTGCTTTTCCATCGTGAAATTCAAGTCCATGCGGAAATAATCCTTGATTCGCATGTTCGGAAATTCAGATACATAGGCGATTGTGGGGATATACCACGTATAATTGTACGTTAAGACTCTGTTTTGCACGCTGTTAATTGCAACGCTCGGATAGGTGATTTCGGACACGCTGAACGGGATTCCCGTATGATAATTCATATTCAGCGACAGGGTGTTTTTCCGCTTGCCGGTCTTGTAAATATCGTAACTTGTAAGCAGTTCCACTTCGTGGGGAATATCGTATTTGAAGGGAACCGTTCTGCCCAAAAAAGTCCGGTCGGATCTGGAAAGCGTGTAGGACAGCATGTTACTCCAGCGATTCCGGTTATATTGCGCCATCAACTCGACGCCCTTGGAAGAGCCGCTGCCCATCTCGAAATCCGTATTGTAATCCATAAACCGTTCCACATTGCGGATGAAAATCAGATTCTTCATGATTTTGTAATATGCTTCCACAGAGAGCGTTAAGTTCGGAAACGCATCATTTTTCCATCCCGCCGAAATCTGGTCGGAAAAAGGCAGTTTATCGCCCTGAAACGGCAGCCAGTAATCCGTCTGGATGGAATACGACATCTCGTACAGCGAATGGACGGGCTGCGTCATCCGGTCATACGCCAGCATGACGCGATTGGTTTCGCCAAGCGCTTTCGACACTTTTAAACGCGGCTCAACCGTAAGTTTATTACTCTGATCTGTACGGTAATACGATGCTCTCAATCCGGGTGTAACCGTCCAGTCGCCGAATTTCAATTCATCGTATCCGAACAGCGAAAAAGTCAGCAGTTTCCGGGTTTCCGCCGGAGAAACTTTTCCTTCATTCATCTGAAAATCAGGCTTGAAAAACTGTCCCGAGGCGTCAACGCCCATGTATAGCGTCTGACTGTTGGACAGTTTGTTTTCCAGCGAACTGCGCCAGCCGATTTCCCGTATCCGCGAGAGGCGTTTCTGATCGGAATTGAAATCGGGCGCTTTCATTTTGTGAAAATCGAAGTTGTCCAATTGCGAATAATACAGGTTGCTCGAAAGAAAAAGATACGGTTTCAGGTTGGAGGTCAGGCGGATAGATGAAGTCATTGTCTTCCAGCCCAGTCCGAATTTATCCTTGATCGCCTTACCGGTTTCGTTGTCCTTTTCCTGGCTGAGTACGCCGAGCATGTCGTAACCGTTGTAAATGCCCGCCGTCAGTTTCGTTTTTTCATCAATTTTCCAGGCGATTTTGCCGTTCACGTCCCAAAAGGTGATTTGCGGAGCGGTAAATTCGCCTTCCGAAGTCAGGGAAAAAACGCCGTGCAACAATAAATCAATAAACGAACGACGCCCTGTAAACAAGTAACTTACCTTGTCTTTCAGAATGGGACCTTCCGCCGAAAGCGTGCCGGCAATGAGTCCCAGACTGATATTTTGACGGTGGGATTTCATATTTCCGTCCTTCAGCGCAATGGACGCGATGCCCGAAAGCCGGCTGCCGTAAACAGTCGGGACGCCACCCTTGTAAAGGTCGGCGCTCAAAACGGCGTCGGGATTGAAAATGGACACGAACCCGAAAGCGTGATTCTGATTGTAAAGCGGCACATCGTCCATCATAAAAAGCGTCTGGTCGTTGCCGCCACCGCGAATCACCAGATTGGACGAGGCTTCCATGCCCGCCGAAACGCCCGGCAGCAACTGCATGGACTTGATAATGTCCCGCTCGCCCAGAAACATCGGCGTATGATAAATTTGCGACAGGTTAATACGCATATTACCAAGTCCTTTGCTCACAATTCGGCTGTTTGCCTGCACGGTTACTTCTTCCAGTTCGACGCCCTGCTGCAGCGCAACGGGAAGATAAATGTCTTCGCTCACCGTAATTTCCTTGGTATAAGGAGTATATCCCACCTGCGAAGCATACAGCAAATATTTTCCGGGCTGAACTTTCATGCTGTAATATCCATAACTGTTGGTGATTGCCGTTTCGCCGCCGATGCGGATATACGCGCCCGAACAGATTTCTCCCGTCTCCGAATCGCTGATGTAACCGTTTATCAAACAGAACTTTATCTCCTGCGCATCGGCTTTTGTACTCCATAAAAACAGCATCATGGCAAGCAGCGGCAATACATACCTCGCCTCCGCATGATTTTCCCTAAAAATTATTTTCATTCTCCTCATAACCAGCGATTTCATTAAATATTTCGTTATATCCTGCAAAAATTCCATAACCGCCCGAAACATTGGAATAGACGTGAACAAGCCGCACAAAGGCGCCGGAAATATCATCGTATCCCACATTCAGCGTCTGTTCGTAAAAAGTCCGCATGTAGGTATCGTAGTCGTCGCCTGCCGTCAGAAGCCGGACAACGCCGTCCCCGAAAGCGTATTCGGGCGCAAAGACCAGCGTGTCAATCAGCGGAATATTGTTCCGTTTGATACGCATGTAATTGTCAAAATAAAGGCTGCCGACCTCCTCGTCCAGAATGGGCATTCCGCCGACCCGATTCAGGTTGTCTATCAACAAGTCCTTGGAATACAGTGAGTTGATTTCCATCAGGGTATCTCCTTCCGACTTCGTATAATATGAAATGTAAAGGGCTGACTGATTGTTTTTTCCGTAATTTTCGCAGTCATAGAGATAGCATATCAGATTTTCATTGTAGAACTGGCTGGTTTTCCCCTTATATTTGATTTTACCCGTAATCGCTTCGGGGATAGAGGTTTCGGCGCTCGCCGTTCCGTAACCGTCCAGGCTTGCCTCGATACGGTATCTGGCAGTTGTTTTAGGCTGATAATCAAGCGTCAGGAGCGTATCTTCGCAGATTCCGTCATACACAACATTACCGTCTTCGGTCAGCCTGACTTTTACGCCGTTTGCGGCGCGGTAAACATAGCCGCCATCCGCCTGACTGACAACGCCGAATGCTATTTTCACGGTTTCCATGGGCGTCAGAAATCCGTTTATCACAATCCGGTCCGGAACGCGCTCGCTGATTTTCGGAATATCATAATCAACTGTACATGAGTTGATTGCAAACAGAGCAAAGATGAAAAATGAAACAGTTTTCCGCATATTTAGAAAGGAATAAATAGATTAATCTGCCAGTCCCGGAATTTTCCGGATTTCAAAAAATCCTCTTTCAACGTGTTCAATAAACCGTATTTATAGTTCATCCCGATTTCCAGAAATTTAAAATCATACCCGACTTTTACCATAAGCGGGATGTCCAAGCCTCTATCATCCTGATTCTCTAAAAAATAGGTCGGGGCTATCCCTATTCCTGCATTTAAACCTTTAAAAATCCGGTAATTATAAGTAGACGAAATCGAAAAACAGAGCATCATTGAAGTTCCTCCCATACCAAAATCACCATAACCGCTCGCCTCGGGAATTTGTGAAGATTCAAAGCGATACCATTCGGTGGCTTTCCAGGCTTTTGCATTAACATTCATATCAATATCCAAAAAATCTTTAGGTACTTTTATCCGGTTGATTCTGATGCGATAACCCAATGAAGCATTGCCTAAATAATTCGTATAAAAACCATTAATATGACCTCCATTTCCGTCAATATACGACGGATCAATCGGGGAACTTATATTTCCCTTCCCGCCGCCCAGTAACAGTCCGTGTTGCAATTTTTCCTGTGCATTCATCATGGAAAATGCACCTAATATACAAATAATCAGCAGTATCTTTCTCATACCGTTCCGTTTTTTCTGTTTGTATTCAATTTTTCGCCGCAAAGGAATACAGAAAATTTCAATCCGCAAAACATAACTCTTTGACTTTTAACAACTTTTTGGTGAAAATTTCCTAAATATGACCTCCGGCTACGTTTTCTATCCCGCTTTTAATGATTTTTCTGAATTTTATTGAATTTTTATGAATTAA
>JAITMT010000288.1 GCA_031277235.1 Tannerella sp. | reverse complement strand
ATCGTAACTAAGGCAATCATTGCAAACAGCAACCCAACACCTAAAGTAAGTTTTGTTTTTATTTTCACGGCGTAAATAAATTGAAAATTGAAAAAGGAAAATTGAAAAAATTATATGTTGAAATCATTTTTTGTTGTTTTGTTTGGATGTTTTAATAGTTGATACAAGTATTTTTATCAATTCTTCTACATCAAAAATTAGTGAGGTTGTCAATTTTTCATCAATAAAATCGGTATCTCTCAACAGTCTTAGCCAATATCGGGTTTCGTTTGCTTCTTTATTGGCAATAGACAATTTATGGATAAAATCTGATTTACTTTCTCCTTGCAATGCTTCTTCAATTAATGCCCCAATGGCTGTTCCACTTCTTAATACTTGTTTGGATAATACAAATTCTTTCTTTTCATTTTTCAAAAATTGATAGAATTTCACCATCCTCACTGCAAAAGTATATGATTTTTCTTTCAATATATTTTGTTTATTATCCATAATTTTTCAATTTTCCTTTTCCTTTTTCCTTTTTCCTTTTTCCTTTTTCCTTTTTCAATTTTCAATTTTCAATTTTCCTTTTTCCTTTTTCAACTAAAAATCACTAAATCAACATTGCCGGCAGACAGTTTTTTCAATAATTCATTAAAGACATTGGTTGCCAGTATTATTCGGAATAAACTCAAATGCGGTTTGCCGATGCAGGCAGTCGTAATTTTTCTTTCTTCGCACTGCTCAATAATGGCTTTGGAAATATTTTCGCTTTCTATTTTAATAATTTCGGCGCCGAGTTCGGTAGCTAATTTAAAATTATTGATGAGATGCCGCTGCTTGTCCAACGCAATTTTATCGGCGGCTTCTTTGGGCGTTTGCACATACAAAACATACCACTTGCAGTTGTAATAATTGGCGAGCCGCGCCGTTTTTCGGATAACGGTTTTTGCCGTTGCTTCGTTGGAACTGATGCAGGCTAACAGGCGTTCCTGCCGTTTGGTATTGGCTTTTGTAACCTCCGTTTCCACTTTTCGTTCCACCTGCAAAGCCACTTCTTTCAACGCCAGTTCGCGAAGTTGCAGAATATGTTCATTCTTGAAAAAATTATTTAACGCAGTTTCCACTTTCGCCAAATCGTAAATTTTTCCTTCTTTCAATCGCGTAATTAATTCATCTGCCGTAAGGTCGATATTCACCACTTCATCCGCCTGTGCAATCACGCTGTCGGGAATGCGTTCTTTCACTTCAATGCCGGTAATTTTCTTCACTTCTTCGTTCAAACTTTCGATGTGCTGAATATTGACGGCGCTGATAACATTGATGCCCGCATCTAAAATATCCTTTACGTCCTGCCAGCGTTTTTCGTTTTTGCTGCCCTCGATGTTGGTGTGCGCCAGTTCGTCTACAATCACCACTTCGGGGCGCAAATTAATCACCGCCTGAACGTCTAATTCGTCCAATTCTTTTCCTTTATAAAACAGTTTTCTTCTCGGAATAACGGGCAATCTTTCCAGCAAATCGTGGGTTTCTTTTCTGTTGTGCGTTTCGATGTAGCCGATTTTTACGTCAATGCCGTTTCGCAACAAAGAATGTGCTTCCTGCAACATACGATACGTTTTGCCCACACCGGCGCTCATTCCGATATAAACCTTAAATTTTCCCCGCCTCGATTTTTTTATGAGGTCAAGAAACTGTTGTGCCGCTTTATCTTTATCTGTCATTGGAATGAAACTGCTAAAGAAGTTGTGATAAAAAAGTGCCGCCGTAAAACGCTGCTCTGTCAAAAAATCCGCCGCGATACAATCCTGCAAGCGCTATTTGCTGCATCACTTCGTGAGTGGCATTGGTCAAATCGTTTTTTGAAACCATTTGATAACGGGAAAGCATATTTTCAAAAATTGAGTTTGACATTGCATTTAAAAATCTAATTTGTTAATATTTTTAATAATACATCTCGATATTCCAAATCTTTTTCTCTAAAAGCAATCTCGTTTGTATAAGTATTTATTCCGAGATAAAGTTCAGCATACCTATATTCTTTTTCAAAAAAAAGTTTCAATGAACATATTTCTTTCCGATTCAAATTAACTTTTTTAGAATTTAAGCTATATATGGTCAAATTCATCTCTTTCGTCATAATACATTTAGATACGGGAATTTTGAATAAATCGGATAATGCTTCAACAAAATTATCGCTTATAGTTCCTAACGATTTGATTTTTACTCCATTTTTTATAAAACCTGCTTGTATTTTTGATAAAATTTCTATTTGAATACCAACCAACTTATTCTTATACATTCCTGATATTTCAAAAACATGAGTATTTTTTGTTCTTGTTAGATTTGTCATTTGTAAAATTACTTCAATTCCAATATCTTCTTCATCTTCATCAATAGTATCAACAATCTCTTTTAATTTTATATTGTCAAAAGTGTAGTCGGCAAATCTGTCCTTCAAATAACGCCTCCTATTGAGTATATAAGATACAACAACAAAAACAATAAGTGTTGGAATATTTCTAATAAGAGCATCTATAAGCGTTTCCATTCTGTTTTTCTTTCTTTAAGATAAATTTTCCAATAACAATTTCAATTCCCCTTTCTTTTTTCCAACTTTAATACACTGATTTACAATATTTTTATCCAAAGTTTTCAAAACTTCAAAATCAATTCGTAAATCTTCCGTCAAATACTTTTGCATTGCTTTTATGGATTGCAAACGCAAATTCGGCGTAGAAACAATCATATCGCAAAGGGCTTTCGCAGGTGTGGCAATGAGAAAAGCATACTGATTTTCAATAATTTCCTGTCGGATTCCAATATTGAAATAATCTGCCGAAACGGTTTTGTATTCAAAATTTCCGAGCGGCGTAGAAAAAATTTTTGCCCGTTTTGTTGTCATAGAACGAGTGGTGTAAACCCTTTCGGGAATCATTCCGTAGTGAGACAAAGCCGTTTCAAGCGAAATATAGGAAGTGCCATATAAGTGATTTGCAATGAGTTCTTTTGAAATAGTGTACGGGTTGTTTTTGTCGGGAATAATATACAAGCCGTTTTTAATTCT
>JAITMT010000254.1 GCA_031277235.1 Tannerella sp. | reverse complement strand
GGCCATTTTGGAGCGCACCTTCGAACTCGGAATGCTCGGCGCTATCGGGATGGGTAAGCATAAGATCTTCAAGATGATAATGTACGAAACGTTCTTCCTGACCATTGCAGGCGGCGCTGTGGGCATCGTGCTGGCAACGCTCGTGATTTTCCCGTCCATCCACAACGGCGTCGACATGACCTCACTTATGGGCGACAGCCTTGAGGACTACGGCTTTTCATCGGTCGTCTACCCCGTCCTGAACCTGAAACTGTTTACTGAAATCGTCGTTTTAGTGGTTGTAGCAGGCATACTTTCAGCCATCTATCCCGCACGAAAAGCCTTGAAACTGAAATCGCTGGATGCGATGAGGGAGGTGTAAAAATTATTAATCAAATTTGTTCGCGATAATACACAAATAAAGTGTATCTTTGCATTCAAAATATTTTTGAAATGACAAACGATTCAATGCAAATCACGCCATAAAAACAAACAAATCGTTGCGGATATTTGGACTGAGATAGATATCCGGTAGAGTTGACAAAAAATACTAAATGTAATGTATTTATATTCAATGTACTGAATTAATATTATCTAATTTTACTAAAAATATATCGCTAAATATTTGGCGAAAAGAAATATAATCCGTACCTTTCGCGCGAAAAACGTAAAAAGAATAAATATTTACTAAGACGTTTTTTAATTAAATTTTACAACTATGACAAGGGAAGAATATATCGCGATGACAGGAATAGGGAGAAGTTTTCAAGGTTTTCTTGAAGATGGCGGTTATGCGGACAAGATAACTATAGTTATAGAATCGGATCACTTTGAATATCCCAATGATAAGATTCCACTACAGGGCGCAAAGTGTTTTCAAATCAAGACGGTGCAGGTATGTCTTTTATCGGTGCCGTCCCTTTCATCAATATTGCCACAACCGCCAAAACCGAAATTGGAATTGGATAAAATAAACCAACATTTACAAACGATAAAGGAACATATTATAGCTGCGCAAAAGTATGAAAGATTAAATAGTATCGTGGAATATTACAATCAATTAGAAATCGAATTCGAAGAGTTTAGAAGACGGAGAACAAAGAGAGATGAAGGATTCACAAGTCGGGCAAAGCGAAGAGTGAACAGTTTGATAAGGGAAACTGAAAAGAAATTGGAATCCAATTCTATTAAATTGAAAGAATTGGATGTGAAAAGAAAAACAGAAACAGATCCTGTATTGCAGGCTGAAATCATTAGGGATATTGACAAGGTAATAGAATGCAATGACGAAATTCAAAAAATGATCGGTGAATTAAACGAGTTGGCAGTATCCACTCAAGTTATTGATATACGTGATGAGGAACCGGTAACTAAGGATAGTGAAACATATGAAATGGGCAGCCATGAGTTTGAAGATAATAAGGTAGTCCTAAAAGTTGAAAAAGGTATTGCCTCGGAAATGCAATTATTGGCACATGAGTTGAAACATGCATTTCAATTTGTTAAATCAGAAATCAGTATTATTCCAAAAGGAGCTGATGCTACAACCGGAAATCTTTTATTTTATGACAAGTATGATGAATTGAAAGCTTATAAAAGAGGTTCCATTTTTGGAGGACCAATCTATGAGACAATAGACAGTTTGCCGCCTGCATATAAAAATCGCCCCAAAGAGTATTACGATAAATACACACATCCATATACGAGATATCTTCTTGGTACACCTGATCAGGAAAGAAAACTTCAACGGGTGGCAGACAAATGGAACGTAATCTTCCGGATAGATGGTAAAACTTATATTCCCAGCAAAAAATGATATTAAAATACAGGATAATTATTGTACTATCCCTTTTGATTTTTGCTCTTCCGATGGAAGGACAAAAGCCTGAGATAAAAATTTTCACCACAGGCTATCACGGAGCTATTCCTATATACTATATTATACTCAAAGATTATGGAAAGCATAAAACATTTTATTACAGCGACTTGGGAGATGTGGGAAGATGGGAAGAAAAAGGAGATTCCGTATTTTTATTTGCTGAATATAAAAATGCCAATGGAAATATCTTTCCCCTGGATACTGTTTCGGATTCGCCTTTTTGGAAAAAAAATACACGATACGTTTTTCGCAATGACAGTCTTATTGATTATACAGCGTACGATAAGGTTGAAAGTTTTGACATTATTGACGGTGATACCATCATATATCCGTTTATGGAAGAGAAACTGTCTGATTTATTTTTTTTTCACGAGTTGAAATATGAAGAAAGTCCGCAGGAATATAAAGTAAAAGACTGGAATTCAATCATAAATATAGCTTATTCAGAACAAGATTCAGGTGTTCTCCTATTTATGTTTTTTTCTCCCGGTTACTTTGAATGTTATTATCCCGAAACGGACGGGAGTTTATTGGGGCGGGTCGAGAAAAAACGACAAACGATTATTCTTTATCCTCTATACATTCAGCGTTTTGGATTAGACGGAAAAATGATATTTGAAAAGGTCAGGAATACTAAGAAGATCAAATTCCGCTCTAAAGGTTATGTTTTAAAACGGATTGGAAGAACCCAATATCCTTTTAGCAAGACTTATAACAGATATGTACGAAAAAAATAGCGAAAGTAAGCTGAGAGTATAATATGATTGTGTGTTTCATGTCAAATGAAGAATTACCTGTATCCCCCAAATGATCGTGTCAAATAAGCAAATTATTTTTTTATTAACCTTTTTGACTTTCTTTCTTTCAGTAGAAGGTCAGGCGCCGAAGATAAGGGTTTTCCGTACGGAATACCGTGGAGATATAATTCCTTCTTATTATATGGTACTCAAAGAGTTTGGAGAACATAAAACGTATTATTACAATGATTGGGACGAAATGGGAGTATGGGAAGAAAAAGGAGATTCCATATTCTTGTCTGCCGGATACGGAATAAAAAAAGGAATTGTCTCCCCGCTGGATACCGTTTCGGAGTC
>JAITMT010000174.1 GCA_031277235.1 Tannerella sp. | reverse complement strand
TTTATTATCATTTTTTCTAAAAATAAAAAAGCGTGGAATCAACCCATCTGTCATCAAGGTATTCCACGACCCAACCAAACTATAAGTACAACTCCACGCCGCAACTGCGACGTACACTTCCTTATTCTTGTTTGGTAAAACCTTTTACGGTCCTCAATTGTGGAATTAAGATGACAAGAACAAAAGCAACGCTTTTTTCGTTTATAAATTTTTTAATTGCCAGTCATAAAAATCAATTTTACAATTTCGGCGGCAAAGATAAACATTGTTTTTGATTCTGCCAATTTTTTTCATATTTTTTAAAAAAACAAAAATTTTTCCCATTTTTTTGGCAGTATCAAAAAAATGTATTTCCTTTGCATCCGTGTTTAACAGGAATGTTAGATAAATGTGATAAATATAATTGTTAGATATGAAAGTTAAAAGTATGGATACGAAGGAGAAAAACAAGGAAGAAGCCATTCTGGAGGCGGCAGAGCAGGAATTTCTCGACAAGGGATTTGAGGCTGCCAAGACCACGGATATCGCTTCGATGGCAGGCGTAACGCACGCCATGCTGCATTATTATTACCGCACGAAAGAAAATCTTTTCAACAAAATTTTTGACGAAAAGATTAATTTGCTGAAAAATATCATCTTCAATTTGGCGGATGACCCGGGAATGCCGTTCCTCGAAAAGGTGAAAATGGCGATGGAAGCCCATTTTGATTTTTTGCGCGATAATCCCGGTTTGCCGCGGTTTATTGTCAATGAGTTGATTTTCAAGAAGAAAAGATTGAAATTGATGGAGAAAGGCATTAGAAATCTGACCAATACGGTAATAGAAAAGGTTAGAGAGGCGATAGACAGGGAGGTTGAAAAAGGCGCGATTGAACCGATTGAGCCGGTAACATTGATGATTGACGTCGCGTCGCTGAATGTTTTTGTTTTTGTGGCAATGCCTTTTTTACAGATGTTTGCGGTGGAGCGGTTCGGAAGTGAAGACGCCTTTTTTGAAGCGCGAAAGAGGGAAAATGTGGAAATTATTATGAAAAGGCTGAAAAAAGTTGAAAATTAAAAAACGAAAAGATATGAGAAGTTTCCAGTTATTATTAATGATGTTATTTGCCTGTTTTACAGCGGTTTCGCAGATTACGATTGATGAATGCCAGCGTCAGGCGCGGGAAAATTATCCGCTGATAAAAAAGTATGATTTGGTGAGGCAAAGTGCAGATTTTTCGGTGTCAAACGCCGCCAAAGCCTATTTGCCGCAGGTTTCGCTGGGAGCACAGGCGACGTATCAAAGCGACGTGCCGAGTTTTCCCGAACAGATGACGCAGATTTACCAGCAAATGGGCGTCAATATGGCGGGTTTGAACAAGGATCAGTACAAGATTGCGCTCGAAATCAACCAGGTCATTTGGGACGGCGGGATGACGAAGGCGCAGAAGGATATTGCGCGGGCGGAAGGCAGTGTTTCGACGCAAAATGTTGAAACAGAGATGTATCAGATACGCGAGCGCATCAATCAACTGTTTTTCGGAATTTTGGCGCTCAGGGAGCAGTTGGCGCAAAATACGCTGTTAAAAGATTTGTTACAAAGCAATTATGAAAATGTTACCTCATTAGTACACAACGGTGTGGCGCTGGAAAGCGATTTGGACATGGTAAAAGCCGAACAGTTAACGGCTTCGCAGCAGCGCACGCAAATTGAAAGCGCGATAACGGCTTATTGTCAGATGCTTTCGGTGATGACGGGCATGAAAATTGCGGAAACGGAAACGTTTGAAAAACCCGGTATTCATCTATTAAACAGCGAAATATCCGGTTTGGAAAATGCCCGTCCCGAATTGCAGTTGCTCGAAGCGCAGGCGCAGCAATTCGAGGCGCAGAAAAAAGCGGTAAACGCAACGACAATGCCGCGTCTGGGCTTGTTTGCACAGGGATTTTACGGCTATCCCGGACTGAATATGTTTGAAGACATGATGCGCGACAAATGGTCGTGGAATTATTTGGCAGGCGTCAGTCTGCAATGGAATTTCGGCAGTTTTTACACGCGGAAAGGCAATCTAAAAAAATTGCAATTGGCTCAACAGCAAGTAGAAACACAGCGTGATGTGTTCCTTTTCAACAATCAACTGCAACAGTTGCAACAGCAAAACGAAATCGAAAAAATGCGGAAATTAACGGCTGACGATGAGGAGATTATCAAACTTCGCACCGCCATCCGCCAATCGTCGGAAGCCAAGTATGCCAACGGAACGATGACGATTAACGAGTTGTTGCGGGACATAACGGCTGAAAATCAGGCGTCTCTGACCAAATCCATTCACGAAATCGAGCGGATCAGGCAAATTTACGAATTGAAAAATACGGTTAATCAATGATGTATTTTCAGAATATAATTAAAAAAAGTAAAGATATGAAAAGAGTTATTTATTTGTTAATCATTGTTTTATTGATTTCGTGCGGAAATCATAAAAACGATTTTGACGCGGCGGGAACGTTTGAAGCGACCGAAATTACCGTGTCGAGCGAAGCATCGGGGCGGATTTTGTCGTTGAACATCACGGAAGGTCACGAAGTTACGGCAGGCGAACAATTAGGCGCCATTGATTCCGTGCAACTCTACCTGACAAAATTGCAGTTGCAGAAAAACGTGTCGTCGGTTGTCAGTAACCGCCCGAATATCGGCGTGCAGATTTCCGCACTGAAAGAGCAGATTTCCAAGCAAAAAACCGAACAGTCGCGGATTGAAAATTTATTCAAATCGAAAGCCGCCACACAAAAGCAGGTGGACGACGTCAATTCGTCGGTTACGGTGTTGGAGCGTCAGTTGGCAGCGTTGCAGTCGTCGCTTCAAAACAACGTTTTGAGCCTTGACGCGCAAAGTTCGGCTATCGAAATTCAGATTGCACAGGTGGAGGACAAACTGTCGAAATGCGTCATCACATCTCCCGTTTCGGGCACAATTTTGAATAAATATACGGAGGAGGGAGAGTTGGCGACTATCGGTAAACCACTGTTTAAAGTGGCTGATACCAAGAATCTTTTCCTACGCGCCTATATGACCCTGGAACAGTTGAAGGATATTAAAATCGGTCAGAAAGTGAAAGTTTTTGCAGATTTCGGCGGCGATAACCGTCGCGAATACGCGGGTACGATCACCTGGATTTCCGAAAAAAGCGAATTTACGCCCAAAAGTATCCAGACGAGAGACGACCGTGCAAACCTTGTCTATGCCCTGAAAATCGCGATTGAAAACGATGGATATGTTAAGATTGGGATGTACGGGGAAATGAATTTAATTGACAATTGATAATTGACAATTGACAATGAAGGAGAATGTTGTTAAGGAAAAATCGTATGCTTTTGCTTTGAGAATTATTAAGGCGTACAAGTATTTGAACCGGGAGCAAAGGGAGTTTGTGCTGTCCAAACAGATGTTGCGCAGCGGAACGGCTATCGGCGCTTTGGTCAGGGAAGGCGAACAGGCTCAATCAAAGGCTGATTTTGTCAATAAAATGAATATCGCCCTCAAGGAAGCCAATGAAACGGAATATTGGTTGATGTTGCTGAAAGACAGCGATTACATGGATGAAAAAAGTTTCCTGTCCATCCATAAAGATTGTGCCGAACTGGTGAAAATGTTGATAACAATCGTAAAAACGACAAAAGAAAACCATGGAAGCAAAAAATAATTGTCAATTGTCAATTGTCAATTGTCAATTTATCAGCAAGCGCTACGGCAAAATCTCCGCCCTAAAAGAAGTCAGTTTTGAGGCGAAAAAGGGCGAATTGTTCGGAATTATCGGACCGGACGGCGCGGGAAAAACGACGCTTTTCCGGATCCTCGCGACCCTTTTGCTGGCGGATAAGGGAACGGCTTCGGTCAACGGGCTGGACGTGGTGAAGGATTACAAGCAGATTCGCAAAATCGTGGGTTACATGCCCGGACGGTTTTCGCTGTATCAGGACTTGACGGTCGAGGAAAACCTGTCGTTTTTCGCTTCCGTTTTCGGCACGACGGTCGCGGAAAATTACGCCCTCGTGGAAGACATTTACAAACAGATTGAGCCGTTCAAAAAACGCCGCGCCGGGAAACTGTCGGGCGGCATGAAGCAAAAACTGGCGCTCAGTTGCGCGTTGATTCACAAGCCGGAATTGCTATTGCTCGACGAGCCTACGACGGGCGTGGACGCGGTCAGCCGCAAGGAATTTTGGGCGATGCTCCACCGCTTGCAGGAGCAGGGAATCACCATCATCGTCAGCACGCCCTACATGGACGAGGCGACGCAGTGCGACCGGATAGCCCTGATCAGGGAAGGCGAATTTCTGTCCATTGACGTGCCGTCCGAAATTGTGGCGAAGTTCGACCAGCCGCTTTTTGCCGTGTCGGATAACGACATGTCCGGCTTGCTGAAAACTTTGCGCGAAATTCCCGAGGTAACAAGCAGTTACGCTTTCGGAGACGTGCATCATGTTACGGTAAAAGAAGGCGTCGGCGCGGAAAAGATAAAAGATATTCTTGCCGGAAAGGGACGCTCCCACGCCGCCGTAAAAGCGATACAGGCGGGTATTGAAGATTGTTTTATAGCGTTGAAATAAGAACATGGAAAAAGTAATAGAAGTAAAAAATTTGACAAAGCGTTTCGGCGATTTCACGGCGGTGGACAACATCTCGTTCGACGTGTCGAAAGGCGAAATATTCGGGTTTCTTGGCGCGAACGGCGCGGGCAAGACAACGGCAATGCGCATGTTGTGCGGACTGAGCAAACCCACATCGGGACAGGCGTCCGTGGCAGGTTTCAACGTCGCCGGACAACCGGAGGACGTGAAACGGAGCATCGGCTACATGAGCCAGAAATTTTCGCTCTACGACGACCTCAAGGTGTGGGAAAACATCCGGCTGTTCGCGGGGATTTACGGCGTTCCCGACCGCGAAATTACGTCCAAAACGGAAACGCTGCTCAGGCAGTTGGGATTTTGGGAGGAGAAGGATACGTTCGTGAGCGCTTTGCCGCTCGGATGGAAACAGAAACTGGCTTTCTCGGTATCCATTTTCCACGAGCCGAAAATCGTTTTCCTCGACGAGCCGACGGGCGGTGTGGATCCGGTGGCGCGCCGTCAGTTCTGGGAATTGATATACGATGCTTCGGACAGGGGAATAACCGTCTTCGTAACAACGCATTACATGGACGAAGCGGAATATTGCGACCGCGTCTCGCTGATGGTGGACGGACGCATCGAGGCGCTGGACGCGCCGAAGAAATTGAAGGAGAAATTCAACGTCGCCACGATGGATGAAGTGTTTTACCTGCTTGCCCGGAAGGCGACGAGGAGCGACTAGAAACCTCTCCCCCTGCCCCTCTCCACAAGAGAGGGTAGAAGTCCCTCCCCTGTGGGGAGGGATTTAGGGAGAGGTCGGGGGCTTTTAAACTAAAGAAAATATGACAAAAATAAAAACATTTCTGGCATTCGTAAGAAAAGAGTTCTATCACATTCTGCGCGACAAACGCACGATATTGATACTGCTCGGAATGCCTGTCGCACAGATAATCCTGTTTGGTTTCGCTCTTTCGACCGAAATCAAAAACATCAAAATCGCCATTGTCGCGCCCGTCCGGGACGAAATGATACGCCAGATTGTGGAACGCATTGACGCGAGCGAATACTTTGCGGTAACGGATTTTCTGACGTCGGAGCGGGAGATTGACCGCACGATGCGTACCGGCAGGGCGGATTTCGTGATTGCGTTCAGTCCGTTTTTCGCAGACCGGCTGTTTACACGGGAAGGCTCGCAAATCCAATTGATCGCCGACGCAACGGACACCAACACGGCAACCGCCGTAACGATGTATTCGTCCAGCATCATCCAGAGTTTTCTGGCGGAGAAGACGGTCGAAGCCGCCTCGACGGGTTTGCAGCCCACCATCCGGATGCTCTACAATCCGCAGATGCGAAGCGCCTATTCGTTTGTTCCGGGCGTGATGGGCTTGATTATGATACTGATATGCGCGATGATGACGTCCATTTCGATTGTGCGCGAAAAGGAAATGGGGACGATGGAAGTGCTGCTCGTGTCGCCCGTGAAGCCCATTTATATCATCTGGTCGAAGATGATACCCTATTTCGCGGTTTCGTGCGTCAGTTTCGCCTTGATACTTTTGCTGTCGGTTTACGTGCTCGAAGTGCCGGTACAGGGTAATTTCGTCAGCCTTTGCCTGCTGTCGCTTTTATACATCGCAACATCTCTGGCGCTGGGACTTCTCATCTCGACCGTCGCCAACTCGCAGGTAACGGCGATGCTGCTTTCCGGCATGGTGCTGATGATGCCCAGCATTTTCTTTTCGGGCATGGTATTTCCGGTAGAAAGCATGCCCGTCATTCTGGAATACTTTTCGCGCATCTTTCCTGCGCGGTGGTACGTTGCAGCCGTAAAGAAATTGATGATTGAGGGGTTGCCGGTCGCGTATGTCTGGAAAGAATTTGTAATCCTGACGGGAATGACCCTGTTCCTGATAGCGGTCAGTTTGAAAAACTTTAAAAACAGATTGCAATGACGTTAAAATATTTATTGGAGAAGGAATTTAAGCAATTCATGCGGGACCCGTTCATGCCCAAGATTTCCGTCATTTTTCCCGTCATGATCATGCTGGTGATGCCCTGGACGGCGACGATGGACATCAAGAACATCAAGATAGCGATTGTGGATCAGGACCGCTCGACGCTGTCAGACCGCTTGGTGAGGGATATTGACGAATCGCCGTATTTCCTGCTGGAAAATCTGGTGAACAGTTACGACGAGGCTTTGCAGATGGTGGAGTTCGGCGCAACGGACGCGATTGTGGAAATTCCCGCCGATTTCGAGAAAAACCTGATGAACAGCGGATCGGCGCCCATACAGGTGTCTATCAATACGGTAAACAGTACGCGCGGTATTTTGGGCGGCAGTTATCTGGGAACGGTTTTTGCGGATTTCTCCCGCGACGTGCTGACGGAAAGAGCCGCCATACGAGCCGCGGAACAGGCTGCAACGCCGCTAATCGTTCCGAATATTCAGGTGCTTTCGCAAAACCGCTACAATCTGCTGCTGGATTATAAACTGTACATGATTCCCGCGCTGATGGTTATCCTGCTGATTGTGATTTGCGGATTTTTTCCCGCGCTCAACATTGTGCGGGAAAAGGAAAAGGGAACGATTGAACAGTTGAACGTTACGCCGATTTCCAAAACGGTGTTCATCCTCGCCAAACTGATTCCCTACTGGCTGCTCGGATTTGTCGTCCTGACCATCAGCATGATTTTGGCTTGGCTCATCTACGGAATGTTTCCGGTGGGCAGCATTTTTGTCATCTATCTTTTTACGCTGCTGTTCATTTTGACGATTTCGGGCGTCGGCTTGGTCGTCTCCAACAGCGCCAACACGATGCAGCAGGCGATGTTCATCATGTTTTTCTTCATCATGATATTCAACCTGATGAGCGGTCTGCTGACGCCGATACGCTCCATGCCCGAATGGGCGCAGTGGATAACGGTGTTCAACCC
>JAITMT010000131.1 GCA_031277235.1 Tannerella sp. | reverse complement strand
ATTTCCTCAAAAATCTGTTTTAGAACGAAAAAAATCTTATCTTTGCACCCTGAAAAATAAAATTTTATCATACGAGTAATAATATAAATATATAATATTCAATGCAAAACAAAGGATTTATCAGAGTGTTTGCCGTCTTGCTGACCCTGGTTTGTATGTATTATTTGTCGTTTTCGTTCGTAACAAGTAAATACAACAAGGAGGCAGCGCTTTATGCAAACGGAGATGCAGCCAAAGAGACATTTTTTCTTGACTCTTTGTCCAACAAAAAAGTGTGGCTGGGACACACGCTCAAACAATGCCGTGACAATGAAATTACCTTGGGGCTTGACCTGAAGGGCGGTATGGACATCATCCTCGAAATGAACGTTGCCGACGTCATCCGTTCGTTAGCCAACAACAACAAGGACGAGAATTTCAACAAAGCCCTCGATTTGGCACAGGCACGCCAATCGTCAAGTCAAAAAGGTTTCATAGACCTTTTCGTGGAAGAATACAAGAAATCGGATCCGAACGCGCGGCTTTCGGCTGTTTTCAGTACGTTTGAACTGAAAGACAGAATTACGCCCGCAAGTTCGGATAATCAGGTAATTGATGTACTCCGCAAGGAATTGCAGAGCGCGATTGACAATTCGTTCAACGTGTTGCGCACGCGTATTGACCGTTTCGGCGTTGTATCTCCGAACATTCAAAAACTGGAGCAGGACGGGCGTATTTTTGTGGAACTCCCGGGCGTGAAAGACACCGAGCGTGTCCGCCGCCTGTTGCAGGGAAGCGCCAATCTTGAATTTTGGGAAACCTTCGACCAATCGGAAATCTACCCGTTGCTGGCAGCCGCCGACAGAGCGCTCGCCGAACTGGCGGAAAGCAGCGCAACACCGGCTTCGGACTCTACGGATGTTGCCGTGGAAACAGACGCGATAACCGAGGTTGTACCCGATTCGACGAAGAAAGATTCTGTTGACCTCCTGGCGGAATCCCTTACGGAAGTAGATTCCCTGATTGGAGACTTGGATACGAACGAGGCGGAAACAGCACCTGATATTTCCGATGAAGAAAGGGCGAAAGCCAATCCGCTGTTTGCCTATTTGATGCCCAATGTGGATAGAAACGGACAGTTTGCGCCGGGACCGATAGTCGGAGTGGCATTGAAACAGGATATGCCTCGAATAGACAGTTTGCTGAATATGAGGAATGTAAGGGATGCTTTGCGTTCCGACATCATTTTCCGCTGGGCAGTAAAGGCGATGGACGAAAACGACCAGTATTACCAGTTATATGCGCTGAAAGTAACCAAGCGCGACGGCTCTGCCGCCATGAGCGGTAACGTTGTTATTGACGCCACAGCCGATTATGAACAGGGAATGGTGTCGCGTTCGAGACAGGAAGTTTCCATGACGATGAATTCCGAAGGCGCAGAACAGTGGGCGCGCCTGACCAAAGATAATATCAATAAAAGCATAGCTATTGTGCTGGACAATATGGTATATTCGGCGCCGAACGTTCTGGGGGAGATTACGGGCGGTCGTTCGGCCATTACCGGGGGTTTCTCGGTGGAAGAGGCAAAGGACTTGGCTAACGTGCTGAAATCCGGTAAAATGGCGGCTTCGGTTACCATCGCGCAGGAAAACATCGTAGGTCCGTCGCTCGGCAAGGAAGCAATCCAGGCGGGCGTCATCTCGTTTATCGTGGCATTCATCGCCCTGATGATATACATGTGCATACTCTACGGAGTGATTCCGGGCATGATCGCCAACGGCGCGCTGTTGATAAACATTTTCTTTACGCTCGGTATTCTCGCCTCGTTCAAGGCGGTCTTGACGATGCCGGGTATCGCGGGTATGGTGCTCTCGCTCGGTATGGCGGTGGACGCCAACGTGCTAATCTACGAACGCGCAAGGGAAGAAATGAAAGCCGGAAAACAGTTTGCGCGAGCCATCACCGAAGGCTACAAAAACGCTTTCTCGGCAATTTTCGACGGAAACCTTACGGCAATCATCGCCGGTGTCGTGCTGCTTATTTTTGGAATCGGTCCCATCAAGGGTTTTGCGTGGACAATGCTTATCGGTGTTGCCGTGTCGTTCCTGACCGCCGTGTTCCTGACAAGGCTTGTTTACGAAAGATTTATCAACACCGCAACATTCTCCAAATTTACCTTCAGAACCAAACTTTCGGAAAAACTGATGAATATCGAGCCTAAAATCAACTTCCTCGGAATGAGAAGGACCGGTTACATGATTCCGACTGTCCTCATCGTTCTGGGCGGTATTGCCATCGCAACCATCGGACTTAACGCGGGCATTGACTTTACGGGCGGTCGCAACTATATTATCCGTTTCGACGAACCGGTACGCACGGACGAGGCGCGCATATCGCTCGACGAAGAACTCGAAGGTTCCGTAGGCGTCATTACGATTGGCTCTTCCAACCAGATTCGCGTTTCGACCAACTACAAGATTGCGGACAACAGCGCCGAAGTGGAATCGGAAATTATCGGCAAACTGTATGACGGATTGAAAGAGTATCTGCCCGAAGGGACTACGGTCGAACAGTTTAATTCCACCAATATCAAGAGTTCGCAAAAAGTAGGACCGAGCATGGCGGACGACATCCGCAACAGCGCCCTGATGGCAGTGTTTATCGCGATGATATTCATGTCGCTGTACGTGTTGCTCACTTTCCGCGACTTTGCCTTCTCGGTGGGCGTATTCCTCTCGGTACTGGTAACTTCGCTTGCCATTATTGCGGTCTGGGCGTTGCTCTGGAGGATTTTGCCGTTCTCCATGGAAATTGACCAGAACTTCATCGCCGCCATTTTGACCATCATCGGCTATTCGCTGAACGATACCGTCGTGGTCTTCGACCGCGTGCGCGAAACGATTCGGAACTATCCGAAACGCGACCGTTTCATCGTGATAAACGACGCCCTGAACCAGACGCTGAACCGAACGTTGAATACGTCTTTTGCGACGTTGCTCGTTGTGTTCTGTATGTTTGTGCTCGGCGGTCCGACGATTCGCAGTTTCACGTTTGCCATCATCCTCGGCGTCATCTTTGCAACGTACGCAACGCTGTTTATCGCAACGCCGGTGGCTTATGAAATCCAGAAACGCCAGTTGTCCAAAAAGGGAATTCCTTTCGAGACGGGTGCAAAATAAGGTGGATTTTTCAATAAAAACAAAAGGGGCTGTTCTCAAAAAGTACAGCCTCTTTTTTATATCGGACACTTCTAAAAACTGCATTTTCCACCATAGCGAACTGCGGGGAACGAAGCAGGAAGCAATCCGAAAAATTGATGAAAAAAAAATTTTTTGCCCAATAGCGTGCAATTCGAGAATTTTACGTACATTTGCAAAAATTTCGACGCAAAAAACATGTATAATTCAGTAATAATATTAAATCTATGAAGAAAAAAATTTTTTTACCACTCATTGCACTTGCTGCAATCTCTTTATTTTCTGCTTGTTCAGGAAAATTGACGCCTCTGTCAAGCCAGTATGTAACAGCCGAACCGCAACCGCTCGAGGTCGTGGGAGGCAAAGTTCCGGTTACCATTAATGCCACTTTTCCGGCAAAATGGTTCAACAAAAATGCGACTGTAACCGTAACGCCGGTGCTTCGCTACGAAACCGGCGAAACATGGGGCACAGCCTACACTTTCCAGGGAGAGAAAGTCAGGGCTAACAATCAGGTTGTGAACTTCTCGGCAGGCGGAAACGCCACCATGCGCACGACGTTCGATTACAAACCCGTGATGAAAAAATCGGAACTGTACCTGACTTTTGACGCCAAAATCAAAAACAAAGTCGTGCAACTTCCTGATATTAAGATTGCCGACGGCGTCGTTGCGACATCCGCTCTGGCAAACGCCGCTACCTCAACGCCCGCCATCGCGCCCGACAAGTTTCAGCGCATCATCAAGGAGGCTTACGATGCGAACATTATGTTCCTGATTCAGCAGGCGGAACTTCGCTCGCAGGAGTTGAACAAAAGCGAGGTCAGCGACTGGAAAAATATCGTTGAAAACGCCGATCAGGCTCCAAATCAGAATGTTTCGGTTGAGATTTCGTCCTACGCTTCACCCGACGGCGGCGTGGAACTGAACGAAAAATTAGCGGAAAAACGCGAAGCCAACACGGAAAATTACGTAACGAAAGAATTGAAAAAACGCAAAATCACGGTGCCCATTGACGCGCGTTACACGGCGCAGGACTGGGAAGGTTTCCAGGAACTCGTCGCCAAGTCGAATTTACAGGATAAGGAACTGGTTCTCCGCGTGTTATCCATGTACAAAGATCCGGAAGAAAGAGAACGCGAAATCAAAAACATTTCGACCGTATTCGAATCGCTGGCGCAGGAAATCCTGCCGCAATTGCGTCGTTCGCGCCTGATTGCCAACATTGAAATCGTCGGCAAATCGGACGAAGAAATTACAGACCTGGCGGCAAGCAACCCCGGCAGTCTCAATGTCGAAGAACTGCTCTATGCCGCTACCTTGACGGACGACAACGCCAAAAAGGAAACGATTTATACGAAGGCAAGCCAGTTGTTCCCCGATGATTACAGGGTTTGGAACAATGTCGGAATCCAGCGTTTCATTGCAGGCAATTTTGACAGGGCAGCCGAGTTGTTCAACAAGGCAAATTCCATCAAAAACAACAGCGAGTCCAATATGAATCTGGGATTGATCGAACTGTTGAACGGAAATGCGGACAAGGCGCAGCAACTGCTGGGCAACGTTTCCGATGTACCTGCCCTCGGCGAAGCGCTCGGATTGCTCTACCTCGAACAGGGCGATTATGCGAAGGCTGTACGCTCGTTTGCAGGCGCGAAAACGAACAACGCGGCTCTGGCTCAACTGTTAACGAAAGATTACAGCACGGCAGCGCAGACGTTGAACGGCGTAACGAATCCCGACGCGATAACTTCCTATTTGAAAGCCATCGTTTCGGCGCGCACCAATGATGCAGGCGGCGTTATCACCAACATGCGCAGCGCGATTGCGAAAGACCCCGCGCTTGCCGTTGAAGCGGCTAACGACCTCGAATTTGCAAAATATATGCGCGATTCATCGTTTACCGATTTATTGAGATAAGATTTTTTCGGTTGCAGCGGCGGATTTTTCTGTTGCTGCAACTTTTTTATAATCAAACGGATATGACAAATATTCATTGAAATGAATACGCAATGTTATACCCAAATTTTGCAATCCGTTTAGGATTGAGAGGTCAAGCCTCCCCTAACCCCTCCGAAGGAGGGGGACTCCCTCCCCTTTGGGGAGGGGCTATTCTCTACTCCGGCAGATTATCGCTGATTACAAGAAAATTACAAACCCGTTTCAATTGAAATAGCAAAAAATGGAAAAAAACGAAACAGAGAAAATTGACCGGTTAGACCGCAAAATTTTGGACATCATTTCAAAAAATGCGCGAA
>JAITMT010000117.1 GCA_031277235.1 Tannerella sp. | reverse complement strand
GCATTGTAAGCGCCTTCCGAGAAGACCGCCGTCACATTCATAGATAAATGAAACAGTAAAAACAGCACCAGCGCGATTCCGGTGATGCTCATTACGAATTTCCTTCCGATAGAAGATTTAATCAACCACATAAGATTTTAAATTTTATATTTTTACAATTTTTTATATTTTTAGCTGTTTTTCGACTACAAAGATACGGCAAATAAAATGGAATAACAAACTATTGCGGAAAAAATTCTATTATAAAATCTCATTCAAAATAAACCGTCCGTCCTTCGCGCGCGCTTCGTTTGGCGGCGTCCAGGATTTCTACCACAATCAAATTGTTTTCGAGAGACGCTAAATCCGTGGGTTTCACCGTTATTTCGCCACGAATTACTTTAGCAAAATAACTAAACGGATCGCGTACGTCAAGAGGAAATTCGGTAATCTTTAAAAATTCGGACGGAGTATTGCGATTAAGTCTAAATTCTACATCGCTGGAATTAAGCGCTTTAACATAACCTTCCTTTCCGTAAATTTCCATATCTTTTCGGTCAACAGGCCAGTTCCAGGAACCTTGTATAATCGCCTGTAAATGAGGATAAGTAAGAATAATTGTCGCCATGTCGTCAACTTTGGGATAGACTTTGGGCTTAAGAGTTTGGAGAATAGCAGTTACAGACTGCGGTCGCTCATTTTGCATCAGCCAGGTCGCCAAATTAGCGCCGTAACAGCCAAAATCAATAACAGCACCACCTCCGTTTAAAACAGGATCGGTCAGCCACGATAAAAATTCCTTGCTGCAACCTATTTCCACCGGACCTTTATGTCCGTCGTTTATCAGAACTTTATTCATCGCACCTGTTTTCTGCTGATTTACAGCCATATCAAAAGCGTAATAATTACTTGGATACCAGGATGTTTCATAATTTGTCAAAAGATAAATATGATTTTCCTTTGCCAACCGATCCATTTTTTCGGCATGTTCCAAACTGACTGCCAGCGGTTTTTCTACCATTACGTGAATACCCCGCGGCGCACAAATTTCGACCGTATGCAGATGATCATAAATGGAATTGAAAGCCACAACACCCTGCGGTTTAACTTTTTCAACCATTTCTGCAAGGTCTTCATAGACCATATTCTTATCAAAATGATACTGGGCAGCCAGGCGATCCACCAAATCTTTATTTTTTTCCGCAATACCCACCAATTGAATATCTTTGCGCTGTTCGATATCGCGCAACAAACCATGGATATGGTCATGGGAAAGTCCATCAACAGCAATACGCACAGGCGTTTGAGAAAAAATTTCCGAAACGCAAAACAATAGAAAAACGATAATATATTTCATAAAATGAAAAAATTTTTCAACAAAATTACTGGTTGGTATTTCTCTGATATTGAATATGAAAAAACAGGCGCCGCCCGCTAAACATCTATTCTTTTATCCGATAAACATTCCCGCTAAAATCTATTTTGTCAAGCGTAAGTGTTTGCGGGTGGTTGTAGATGGCTTGCACCATTTCCGGAGTGTTCCATCTGTTGATAAAATAGCCCCAGGTCATAAACCATGCCCAATCTTTTTGCGCTTCATATTGCTCAACTGTAGGCAATTGGCCTATTTCGCCCAGTGCGATTAACTTTCCACCTCCTACTTTCAGCAAGTCGTCGTGGTGGCTTTGTTTGTAGTCCTGCCTGTAAACATCGGCAGCCAAAACGTCCACATATTCTGCTCCGGGGAAGAATAATTCGTAGTCAAAAGCCTCATCGTTAGGAATATCGCGCGGTGCATTCGTGTTCCATACCCAAAGCAGGTTATTCAGTTTATGATGATGCGTGAAATAGTCGTACATCATGATCCACAGCTTTTTAAATCCGTCTTCGCCTGGATGGTTGCACCACCAGAACCAGACGCCGTTCATTTCGTGGTACGGGCGCCAGAGCACGGGCACATTTGCGGCCTGTAACTGTTTCAGGTATCCGGCAATGTTGTCAGCTTGACGTTTCCATTGCGCATTCAGTTCGGTGCCGTCGGTGACCAGATCTTTCCATACTTCGGGCGAGGGGCGATTTTCCATAGCCCATATCGAACTTCCGTCACAGCTGTCGCCCTCCGTGGGGAAGCAGCCGTGCCACATCAGCGTAATGATACGCCCGTTATTGTATTGACGGATAGCTTCGTCAATCATTCCCTGGCGCAATTCTTCTGTGGAGCGTCCGTTGAAAGCGCACGAATCGAAGGGGACGGTCAGGTTCATGGGACCGCAATGCTGGTACTTTGCAGCGCTGTCGCCTATAGCATTGAAACTGAAATCACTACCCCAAACGACAAGCGTTTTACCGGTAATCGCGATGACGGCGTCGTTGTAGCGTTGCAGGTCGCTGACGAAATTGTGCTGACCTGCAAGGCAATATTTGCCCTGGATGGAATACAGGAAACTCAATAATTGCACTGCTTCGGGTGAAGCGTCCTTATTAACGGGGGTAAACTTCTCTGTAACAGTCGGTTGGCAACCGCCAAGCAACAGGCTCACGATAGAAACAAGGCTAAATTTTAATGTTGTGTTCATATTTATTAACGAATAATCGCTGCAAAAATACACTTTTCTCTCAACATACACAAATATTTTCACGTCCTTTATTTTTGATATTGAACAGGAAATACATATCTTTGCGCCATAATTTATCACTCATTTCCCGAAAATGAAAAAATATTTACAGTTATTGCAGATTGAAGTCAAGCAATTTTTCAGGAGCCAGGCTGCCGGCGAAAATATTGTGATGACCGTTTTGAAAGTATTGATGATTCTCTATTTTGCGGGAATCCTAATTGTCTCTTTGTTTGGGATTCATGCGTTAGTCAGGGAGACCGGAGTGGACATTGTAAAAATCTTTTCCCGCTATTTTATTTACTGGTGGGCGGTGGATTTGGCGATGCGGTATTTTTTTCAGCAACTGCCGACACAAAATGTCAAACCGCTTTTAACCCTGAATATCAGCAAGAAAACGATTGTTTCCTACACGATGCTGAAAACCTGTTTTTCCGTTTTCGACATCCTGTATTTCCTTTTTTTCATTCCGTTTTCCATTTTGCTGCTGATTCTCGGTTATAACGCCCTGCACGTATTGTCGTGGCTTATCTGCGTGCTGTCCATTGTGTTAGCCAATAATTTTTTGAATATTTTCCTGAACAAAAAGGACGTTATTTTTTATACCATCGCGGCGTTGACGGTTGCTTTCGGAGCGCTGGAATATTTCGGAATATTCAAGATATCAGCCATTTCCGAAATGCTTTTCCAGCCGTTCTATTCCGTTGTCGGAGTGTTTGCAGTTCCTGTTTTACCGTTGGTTACGCTTGTTTATTTTTCTTACAAACTGATTTTCAAATCTTTCTATCTGGATGACGGATTGAGCGTGAAAATAGCGGAAGGAAAAACGGAAGATATCAAGTTTCTGAATCGTTTTGGATTGACGGGAACGTTTATTAATAACGATATACGCATGATAAAGAGAAATAAATCGGCACGAATGATTGTTCTTTCCTGCATATTTTTCCTTTTTTACGGACTTCTCTTCCGAAAAGCTGACTGGAATTCAATGAGTATCTTTGTCGGGATACTTGTAACCGGTGGATTTTTAATTACTTTCGGTCAAAAGATTCCGGGCTGGGACAGTTCATGCTATCCGTTGATGATGACGTTGGACATTCCCTATCGAAAATATCTCGAAGCCAAGTGGTGGCTGATGGTGATTGTTACTTTTATTTGTATGATTATCGGTACTTTATATATTTTTATCAATAGAAATATTTTTTGGGGAGTCATTGCGGGCGGATTTTATAATATTGGTATTGGTTCGCTGATTTATATGATAGTAGGAGTTTTTAACAAAACTCCCGTTGATTTGAATGCCAGAACCAAAGCATTTGGTAACGGTAACACTATGAATATGAAGATATTACTGCTGACTATACCGAATATTGCTCTTCCCGTGATTATATACTTTGTTATGCAGGCAGTATTTAATGTTTATCTTGCCGTCATCACGATAACGCTCATCGGTTTAATCGGTTTTATACTCAGAAACAAGGCGTTCGATTTCATCGTGAAACTGTACAAAAAAGAAAAATATTCCACCATTAACGCATTCAGAAAAATAGAATAAGTATGATTACAGTACATCAAATTTCAAAGG
>JAITMT010000096.1 GCA_031277235.1 Tannerella sp. | reverse complement strand
TGGGAATTGGAACAGCGCTACCTTTCAGGATGCCATTTTCTGAAATAAATGTTAAAACTGTGTATTGGACAAGATTTTGGGAATGGAAAGTGGAGGTTTTCAGCGAAATAAAACGTTTTATCGTATCGGCAGATTTTGATATGATTGATTCGGCGGTTACAATGAGGCTCGGAATCGGATATAATTTCGGATATCATTTGCGTTAAATGGAGTATGAGACAATAGATAAACGACCGAAACGACCGGGATATATTTTTAGCAATTGCGCCAATTGCGCCAAATATATTTCCGAAGTCAAACAAAAAAGAGTAAAAATATAGAAAATAAAGATATAAACAATTAAGAATAAAGAGAATGTACAAACTTAAAACAAAAAGTAAAAAACTGCTGGGCGACTTGCATACGCCGGTCAGCCTGTATTTGAAACTTCGCGATGTTTATCCGAAGTCCGCACTGTTGGAAAGTTCTGATTATCATGGAAATGAAAACAGTCTTTCGTATATCGCGCTGTATCCTTTGGCGAGTATCGGCGTCAATTCGGGAAATGCCACATTTACTTATCCCGATGGAAAAGAAGATATTAAACCGTTGAACAACAGTTATTTTGTAGCCGATGCGCTGAATGATTTTTTGCAACAATTTTCGATAGGAGGCGCCGAAAAGGATTTCTGCGGGCTGTTTGGCTACACGGCTTTTGACGCGGTGCGGTATTTTGAAAATATTCCCGTGATGGAATATCATCATTATGAGAGCGATGCGCCCGATTTATACTATATTCTGTACAAATATCTGCTCGTGTTCGACCATTTCAAAAACGAACTGACAATCATCGAGTTATGTGCCGAAAACGAAGAAAACCATCTGTCCGAAATCGAAACGCTGATAGAGAACCGCAATTTTGCGTCCTACAATTTCCGCTTGAAAGGCGAAAGCACGTCCACGACTACGGACGAGGAACACAAGGCGATGGTGCGCGAAGGAATCAAGCACTGTTTGCGCGGCGACGTGTTCCAAATCGTGCTGAGCCGCCGTTTCGAGCAGGCTTATCAGGGCGACGATTTCAAGGTGTATCGCGCTTTGCGCAGCATCAATCCGTCGCCGTATCTGTTTTATTTCGATTTCGGAGGCTTCCGGATTTTCGGTTCGTCGCCCGAAACGCATTGCAAGGTGGAAAACGGGCACGCCAGTATTGATCCAATTGCCGGAACGGCATTCAGAACGGGTAACGTAGCCATTGATAAACAGCGGGTTGAAACGCTGGTTGACGATCCGAAAGAAAATGCCGAACACGTGATGCTCGTTGATTTGGCTCGCAACGACTTGGCTCGCAACGCGCACGACGTAAAAGTGGATTTCTACAAGAGCGTCCAGTATTACAGCCACGTAGTTCATTTAGTATCAAGGGTTAGCGGAACGATAAACGCCGACAGCAACACGATGAAAACGTTTATTGACACCTTCCCCGCCGGCACGTTGAGCGGAGCGCCGAAAGTGCGTGCCATGCAACTCATTACGGAACTCGAAAAACACAATCGCGGCGCTTATGGCGGCTGCATCGGGTTTATCGGATTCAACGGCGATCTGAATCAGGCAATTACGATACGCTCGTTTGTCAGTCGCGGCAACGTGCTGTATTATCAGGCAGGCGGCGGTATCGTGGTGCAAAGCGATGAAGAACGTGAATTACAGGAAGTTAACAGCAAACTCGGAGCGCTCAACAAGGCGCTGCTGGAAGCGGAAAAATTAAAAAATTAAAAAAAATAGAAAAGAATATGAAATGTTTATTATTAGACAATTACGATTCGTTCACGTACAATTTGCGGCATATTTTGCTGGAACTGGGCGTGGAAACCGATGTGTTTCGCAACGACAAAATTGCGTTGGACGCCGTCGAGGCTTACGATAAAATTCTGTTGTCGCCCGGTCCGGGACTGCCTTCCGAATCGGGGCTGTTAATCCCTCTGATTGAGCGTTTTGCACCGACAAAGTCAATTTTGGGCGTCTGTCTCGGCGAACAGGCAATCGGCGAAGTTTTCGGAGCCAAACTTTTGAATCTCAGCCATGTACATCATGGCACCTATTCCACGATTCGTGTGAAGGCGAAAGACCCGATTTTTGAAGGGTTGGAGCCTGCTTTCAGCGCGGGACGGTATCATTCGTGGGTCGTTTCGGAAGAAAATTTTCCGGAATGTCTGGAAATCACGGCAGTAGATGCGGAAGAAGGCTGTATTATGGCGCTCCGTCATCGGGAATACGATGTGCGCGGCGTGCAGTTTCACCCCGAATCGGTGCTTACGCCGCACGGGAAAAGGATTATTGAGAATTGGGTTAAAATTTAGAGTTTATTATGTTCAAGGTTCAATGTTCAAGGTTCAAAGCCTCCCTTAACCCCTCCAAAGGAGGAGAACTCTCCCCTCTTTTCCTGTTCCCCTCCCTTGTGGGGAGGGGTTAGGGGAGAGGTCGAGAGGGGCAGGGGGTGAGGTGTAATCTTCAAATTAAAAAAGTAACAATGAAAAATATTTTATATCGTTTATTTGAACATCAGTATCTGGGTCGTGAGGAGGCTCAGCAGATTTTGGCAGATATCGCCGAAGGAAAATATAACAACGAACAGGTATCTGCCTTGATAACAGTGTTTTTGATGCGCAGCATTTCGGTTGATGAACTGGCGGGTTTTCGCGATGCACTCCTGTCCATGCGCATTCCGGTGGATTTATCGGAATATCAGGCGATTGACATTGTCGGTACGGGTGGAGACGGAAGAAATACGTTCAATATCAGCACCGTAGCATGTTTCATACTGGCAGGAGCAGGTTACAACGTAACGAAACACGGTAATTACGGCGCGACGTCGGTCAGCGGCGCCAGCAACGTGATGGAACAGCACGGCGTAAAATTCACGCAGGACGTCGGAAAACTGCGCGAGTCGCTGGATAAATGCAGGATGGCGTACCTTCATGCGCCGTTTTTCAGCCCCGCGATGAAAGCGGTTGCTCCGATTCGTAAAAATCTGGGCGTGAGGACTTTCTTTAATTTGCTGGGACCGCTGGCAAATCCTTCCCTGCCTGCCTATCAACTGCTTGGCGTTTACAATTTGCCGCTTTTCCGGCTTTACAACTACACGTA
>JAITMT010000559.1 GCA_031277235.1 Tannerella sp. | reverse complement strand
CTCCAAAAATTTCCCAGCCAAAACCGGTATTCAGGATTATACGGAAAGCATCGGGATGAGAATGGGCGAAAATCTGAATGCCTCTACGGGGTTTGATGAAACCGTGTATATGCTTATGGATGTGCCGGTTACGCGCGAAGGAATTATTGATTCGTGCCTGCTGATTTTGCACGACTGGTCGGGCTTCCTGTCGCTGACGGACGAAGCGATCGAAAAGGAACGCGGCGTGATTCGCGAAGAGTGGCGCACGCGCAGAACCGCGCAAATGCGGCTGTGGGAGCAGGAACTGCCAAAAATGTTTCCGTACAACAAATATGGAAAACGGCTGCCCATCGGCTCCATTGACGTCATCAACAATTTCAAGGGCGATGAACTGCGCGATTATTATAAAAAATGGTATCGTCCTGATTTGCAGGCGGTAATTATTGTTGGCGATATTGACGTGGACAAGGTGGAGGCAAAAATTAAAACGATGTTTGCCGATATTTCGAATCTGGGAAATGAAACGCCGGTAGTCGAAACGCCGGTGGATGATAATCTAAAACCTTTGGTATCAGTGGCTAAGGATAAGGAAATGACAAACATGCGATTGACAGTTTATTACAAGCATGATATGTTGCCCCCGGCGCTGCGAGGCACGATGGTGGACTTTTTGACATTCTATTCGCAAGCCGTTATTGCACAGGTGATGAGCGAGCGTTTTTCCGATATTTTACAAAAACCCAATCCTCCGTTTTTGGGTGCTTTTGCCGCTGATGGAGAGTTTATTGTGGCAAAAACAAAGGGTGCGTGGTCATCCATTGCCATTGTAAATCCGCAGGAACTGGAGCGGGGCATGAATGCGCTGGTACTTGAAACGGAGAAAATCAAGCGGTTTGGCGTCACGGAAGCGGAATATGACCGCGCCAGAACAAACATTGTAAAATCTTACGAATCCGCATATAATGAGCGTGAAAAGCACGAAAACAGTTCCTATGCCAACAAATATGTCAGAAATTTCACAACCGGCGAATATATTCCCGGCATTGAAGCGGAATATGAGTTAATCAAGCAGTTTGCGCCTAATATGCCTGTTGAGGGTATCAACAGTTTTATCAAAAACCTGTTCAGCGCCGACAGCAAGGAAAAAAACGTCGCCATCAGCCTGTCGGGTCCCGATTTGCCGGACATTCAATATCCTAACGAATATGAATTGCTGGCGATGTATAGCAAGGCTACCGAACAGAGAGTCAGGGCAATGGAAGAAGAAGTCATCAGCAAGGAACTGACAGGTACGCTGCCGCAACCGGGTAAAATCGTTGAGGAAAAGGTAGATCCGAAATTCGGCGCAACGCTGTTTACGTTGAGCAATGGTATTCACGTAGTAGTGAAACCCACTGAATATAAGCAGGATGAAATCGTCATGACGGCGACAAGTTCGGGCGGAACTTCCCTGTTCAAAGCCCCCAAGGATATTTGGAATCTGAAAATGGTTAATTCGGTCATCACACTGGGCGGTCTGGGGAATTTAAATGCATCGGATATGGGTAAAGCGCTGGCAGGTAGAGATGTAAAGATAGAAATGGCATTGGGTACGGACAATGAAAATATCAACGGCAAGATGTCGCCGACGGACATGAAAACGTTTTTTGAACTGATGTATCTGGCATTCACGGGAATACGGACTGACGACGATGCCTATACTTCTTTTTCCGGACGTGTCAAATCGCAACTGGCTAATTTTGCGCTGAATCCGCAAATCGTATTTTCCGATTCGATAGATGCGGTATCATATAATAACAATCCCCGAAACAGACGCCTTCGAGCATCTGATTTTGAGCATATTGACTATCACCGGATGATAGATATGTACAGGGAAAGGTTTGCGGACGCTTCCGATTTTCTCTTTACCTTCGTCGGAAATGTCAATTTAGACACGATTCGTCCTTATTTGGAGCAGTATCTCGCGGTGTTGCCGTCGTTGAACCGGACGGAAAAAGCGGACGAAAGCGCCGTAACGCCCTTTGAAAAAGGAAAACTCAGCCGCCATTTTACGCGCAAGATGGAAACGCCGAAAACGTCGGTTTCCCTGGTTTATTCGGGAGAGATGCCGTATAATTTGAAGAACGCGATACTGAGTGAGTTGTTGAATAAAATTCTCGAACTGGTTTATACCGAGAAAGTTCGCGAAGATGAAAGCGCTTCCTACGGCGTGATGTCGGACGGGTATCTGCTGCCGTTTCCGGAGGGAAGAATGTCCATTCAAATTTTCTTTGACACCGATCCCGAAAAGCAGGAAAAGATTCTGAATATCGTAAAAACGGAATTGCAACGCATTGCAAATGAAGGACCTACGGAAGAAAATCTGACCAAAAGCCGCGACAACATCATTAAAAGCCGTGCAGAGGCTATGCAGGCGAACGGTTACTGGCTGGATGTCCTGGATATGTATTATTACCGCAATTTCGATTCGCATACGGACTATGAATCCATTTTGAAGTCTATCACAGTATCTGATATTAAGGACTTTACAAAGCAATTCCTTGACCAGGGGAATGAAATAGAGGTTGTTATGTCGCCGGAATAAATTAAGATACGGAAAAATAAACAATATTCTATAGATAAAAAAACCTCATTACCTCATTATCTTCCACCAAAATGAGGTAATGAGGTTTTTGTATATTTATCTTATTTCCTTGCTACTGAGGTTGTTTTGTTATTAAAATTAGGTGGAAATGAGGTTTTGGCGGCAAGAATCACCATTATCTCTATGCTTAAAGACTATAGCGTAGCGACAACAAAATATTTCCCGGAATTTTGCGGTAATGGCGTTCCAGTTCGTAGTTTTGTGCGTAGGAGAGCGTTCTCCAGGACATATCGTTGATATTCAGCATATTGTTTCCCGACAGGCGGATTTCGGCTTTCTTCGTCAATTTGTAGGAGAGCAGGGCGTTCAGGATGTAGAGTTTCTGATTGTAGGAAGGCAGGCGGTTGAGAACGTACTCCAACTCGCTCTCTGCGTAGAGTTTATCGTTTACGTCGTATTTCAATTTCCCGCCGTAGCGTTGTATGTTGGACGTAACATCCTGCATGATAGAGGCGTCGTAAACGGTATGCTCCCATTTTGCCGTCAATTCGGCGTTCAGCGGGAAGTCATAGTTGCTTAAGAAATTGATAGCCGTTCGGATTCGGTCTGTTTTTATTTTGTTTTCAACATCCGATAAATAATTGTAATTCAGACTGTTGGTGTAATTTCCGGTAATTTTCATTTTCCAGGGAATAAACAGCAGTCCTTTTAACAGATAGACATCGCCGCTTACCTGGCGTGTGGCAGGCGACATAACATGTTGAATTTCAGAGTTAATACCGTTTTGAAGAATGTTAAAAGTCGTGCCGTTTGTCGTGCGGGTATAATTGCCCGATAAATTCAAGTGAGCGTCGTAATAAGATTCTGAATACATGTATCTTCCGTTAATGGAATAATTTTGACCGTACAATTGACTGATCCGGCTTTCCGACTGAAAAGTTTTATAGGAGTCAAAAACGTATCCTTCCTTGAAAGAGGCAAGCGATTGATTATAAACGGATTTAGAAAAAGACGCGAACAATTTGTGTCTGGGACTCAGTTCAAAAGTCAGTTCGGCGCTCGGATTCAGTTGAAAAATGCTGTTATTTTTGATTTTCGATTTTATATTTCCCTGTTCTGCAAGGTATTGTGCTGTAATTCCCAGTTTGAACCGCGTACGCCCCTTGTTTTTGATGAGATTGAGTCCGGCGCTGAAATCATACAGTTTACTGTTTAAATCATTCCGTAAAGAATCTGATAATGAATTGTTTATAGAAGTATTGTAGGATTCGTTCTCAAACTTCAGTTTCACGACAGGCTGCAAAAAATAATTCCTGTTCAATCTGTAAAACAAAGCGGAAGAGAATTCGCCCGACAAATCCCGTTCCCCGATATGCTGAAGTCCGGACAGTTCCAGAAAATCGAACAGCGACGAATCGGTCGTCAGTTGCAAGCGGCTCGGTATGTTGCTGTAAGCGAGGCTTGCATTCGTCAGCCATACGTGGCTGTTCAACGCTTTCATCACCATGAGTTGGTGGTCGGTTCGGACGGGTTGGGTGAAATGAT
>JAITMT010000558.1 GCA_031277235.1 Tannerella sp. | reverse complement strand
GTTCCTGCTTTTCTGATTTATTTCTATTGCTTTCATATCTTTATTTATTAAATGAATTATACCTTTGCTTTCGCAATTTTCAATCCAAACGATAAATCCTGCCAAAATGTCCGGTTGTTCTTTATTTCTTTTAGAAACTATGTCGGAATGACACTTCCTTTTTGCTGAATATGTCAGTCTATTTTTTTATATTACAAACATTAACTGCATTTCTGCTTTATTTTCCAACTTATAGTCCTCACATTTGGCAAATCTTCCAATAATTTTTTTGTATTTTTTATACCAACAATTTTACCGCCCTGTGCGTTGGCAAAACCACATATCCATTTTAAGTATTTCGTCTTTCCAAATGGATTTGTATTCTATGTTTTGTTGTTCGGACATATCTCTTAACTTTCTAAATTACAATGTTTTAATAGAAATTTCTTTAATTAACACGTTCCAATCTGCTAATTTCATTGCGAGAAATTTTTAATTGTTCCCATTTATTCCTGTCTTGCCGGTCGCTCCTCTGCCGCATTGCCGCTAACGTGGTGACAACTTCACGCAGGCGGGGGCACAAAGATCCAAGGGCTATGTTCGCACAAATGTTTCTACGGGCATTTATCCCCGCTTGCGTGAAACCGCTCGTTAGGCGATCGCCCTTTTACAATAACCATCCATTTTTATCTCATTTTCAACAAATCGCCATAGAAATAGTTGAACCATTCTTTGTAGGTATCCTGTGATGACAGACAAGTGTCAATCAAATAACCTCTTACATTTTCAAATTCTTTTAAGCCGCGATAATAAAATTGCTTGTGACTTTCATCTATAATGAATGGTATTATGCCGTTTTTCAAACACTCGCGAAACATAATCAGACGTCCGACTCTGCCGTTTCCATCCTGAAACGGATGAATCTTCTCGAAACGGTAATGATATTCGACAATATTTTCAAATGCAATTTCCGACAGGGAATTATACCAATTGTTGAGTTTGTTCATGTCTTTTTCTACATTCCGGGGCAAAGTAGTTTCCATTCCTCCGACCTCGTTAGGCAGTTTTTTCCACTCGCCAACCATAAACCATTCTTTCGTGGCATCGGAAGTTCCTGTTTTTAGAATACGGTGAAATTCCTTAATTGGCGTGTCTGAAAATGGAATGTCAATGGCGTCAAACAGGTAATCGAAAGCAACAAAGTGATTTGAGGTTTCAATAATATCATCAACAGGCACTGCCTCCTGCTCTTTGAAGCCGATCGTGCGGGTTTCAAAAATATATCGCGTTTGCTCTTCCGTCAATTTACTTCCTTCCATTCTGTTGGAATTGTAGGCAAGATTCACTTGCGTTTTATGATACAGACCGCCTTTGCGCTTTGCCTCTTTTTCTTCCCGGAGGAATTTCAGTAAGTTACTCATTTTTTTGCTTATTTTTGAATTGCGAAGATTGCGCTTTTTTGCCGGTATTTCTTTCTTGTTCGGTCAGGGTTTTTATGATATGCATTGCCACTTGCTTGCACACAACGTCCCGGCGGCTTGGTGCAGTTGGGGGCTCAATAGCACGCACACAGTTCGGACAACCACCGACGGTCAAAGGACGCATCACAATTCGGGCAAACACTTTACCCCCTAATTGCGCTAAACCGCCAGTTATGTGTAGTGCTTTTCGGTTATCCACTGTTTTGGAAGTCCTATTTTTCTCAACATTTCGTTTGCCTTTTCGAACTTGTCGGGAAACAAAATTTTATCGTCATAATTATTCAGTGATTTGTCCACCCGAACAATCGGAATTTTCCGTTCTTTTATTTCTGCTATCACTTTCATATCTGGTGTAAATTAATGGTTGCAAAATTAGTCTTTTTTTCTTCGCACTAAAAAAACCTTCGTATTCAACATTCCTTCTGAACATTTCCCAATCGTTATTTCGCTCGCCCAACACTTTTTCGCTGTCTCCGTTGTTTGAAATCACAGTATCATCAATGTTTCCGGTCATATTGTCTTTGTCGCCAAAGGCAAGATTGTAAACATCTTTCAGGTTGGTCGGCTGATATTATACAAGTTTATGAATAAGACCTCTCGGACCCTCGCTGATAAATTCAAAGGTCATCAATCTGTCACTCGACGCCAACGGATACCTTGGTAACTTCATGCCCTGTTTTTTCTTTTAAAATTCGCCACAAAAATAACACTTTTTCTCTGTATTGCACTGTCACCTCCGCATTTCATATAACGTTCTGGCGGCTTCACGCAGGCGGGGGTTTCACAAAGGTTAGGGCGGGCGACAAACTTCCAAATTCCCACAAAACTGTCAGCGGGCATACACCCCCGCTTGCGTGAAACCGCTCGTTAGGCGTTCGGCATTTTTTCTCTTTCTTTATGTATTATTCATCGTACGGCAAATTTTCTGGTTTTTTCTCAACTCTGACGCTGAACCCCCTAAAATTATCCAAATCGTACTTAAAATTATCATCACGAGTTAACGCATATTTTCTGTCAGACAAAAGGACAAGCGGAATATGTTCTCTATCTTCATTATTGCTTCTCAACCTTCTTTTAACCACATTTGTAAAATGAGATGCTTGAAAATTTTTAATGTCTTGATTTGATATAATATTCAATCTTCCTTGGCTTAATAATTTATTTATAATCAACGGAATAGATGTGTCACTAATCGCATTCATAGCGGACCTATTATATTCTCCAAGTAGTTTTTTGGAAACTACTAAATGAGCATAATTGTCTTTATTTTCAATATCTGTCTCGTCAAAATACAACAACCATTGTGTAAGTTTGATATATTCTTTGTCCTGTGGATTTGAAAATTTGCTTGCGATATTATTGTCTATAAATATATCTTTTTTCATAATTTAATTCGCGGCATTTATTGCAATTTCCATTACATCCATCATATATGTTTTGAAGAAATTTTCAGGTGCATTTAAAACTTGCCCCTGTTTGTTAAATTTAATCTTATGCGTAACAGCCTCATCTCCTTGGTTGTCGATGAATAAGACTTTTACATCATTTTCATCTATTTCTCCCTTAACTATTCCTAATCTAATTTTATTCAGTAAATATTCGCTATGTGTTTCAATGATATATTTTTTTGACGATTTCTTTATTTGATTTAATAAATAATCTCCAAAGGAAGATTGAACACTTGGATGAAGATGTATTTCTGGTTGTGCGATAAATAAGGTTGATGATTTTTTTAATTGCAAATCAGCAACAATTATAGGAAGAAATTGAGATATACCAAATCCTACATCGTAAAGAGATGTGAATATACCTTTTTCTTTTGTTTTTATTAAAATATCGTATTTCCCTCCTTCTGTTCGTTTTGATTTTATCTCATTTAATAGATTTAAATCGTGTAATATCTCTATTAGTTCTTTTAATTTTTTTGAATCTTTTGTTTCCCAAGCTATTATTTGGTCTAAATAACCTTTTCCATCCATGCTGACTTTTAAATTTGTTTTAGAAGTTTCCAAATATCCTCTATCAGGATGCAACCTAAAAGAACTAATGAAATTCAAATTACTATCGTAGGTATTGAAAAGTTTTAGAATATTATCAAATATTTGAGAAAGCTTTATTGGCTCAATATTTTGAGTGAGAGACAAATCATCTATTGCCAACCCTTTAATGTCTTGTGGCTGCATTATTGCGTTTAAAGTTTTTTCGACATTAATTTGGCGGTCTTTTTCTTTGTTATTCTTGTCGTCTGATTTAGTTGTGGTTACGCTATTTAATATATCTGATATATTTGTAATGAATTTTTTATAAACATCTGGGGATATTAATTGATTTTGTGGATCATTTTCGGGATTATATTTAAAATCAATAACATATTTCTTGTTTTGATATTTAATAAGAAGTTCAAAATAATCAGATGTAGCTTTTAATTCTAATAACTTAGGAAGATTATTTTTTGAATTTAAATTCCAAGTGGTTTCTACATTATGAATAGTGCCATTGATAAAAGTAAAAGCAAGTTTTATTTGCTTTCTTTTATTGTGATTATACACTATTTCATTAAAATCTCCCATATTCACATATTTTCCATTCGTGGAAAACTGAAATGGAAATTCCCCTGATTGTATTGCTCCTAAAATACTGTACATTATGGAACTTTTCCCACTACTATTTGCTCCTGTTAGCAATGTTAACTTTCCGAAGTCTATTTCGGTTTTAGACTGAAAACATTTAAAGTTTTCTATTGTTACTTTTTGTAAGTCCATATCTCTATTCCTTTATATTTAAAGATGCAAAGTTACTATTTTTTCTTTATCTGTTCAAATTATTCAATTAAATTTATCGTTCCGATGCGCTGTCTCTCCGCTGACGCCTAACGCCCGAGCGGCCTGGTGCAGTTGGGGGTTCAACTGCACACAGTTCGGACAACCACCGACGGTCAAAGGACACACCGAAATTCGGGCAAACACTTTACCCCCCAATTGCGCCAAACCGCCAGTTATCTGCAAGCATCTTTTTTTCTGCAATAAATATATCTTCTAATAATGTCCTTTCAGAGAATAAATGTATAGAATCTCATTTTCTACAGAATAGATGAATCTGTTTTTTCGGTCAATACGCCTTGACCATTTTCCGGATAATTCGTGTTTGAGTGGCTCAGGCTTACCTATTCCTGTATAGGGAGATGCAATAATGGCGTTTTTGAGTGCAATAA
>JAITMT010000243.1 GCA_031277235.1 Tannerella sp. | reverse complement strand
GTCCAGCCTTTTTCCCAATCCATCACGGCGCCTTCGTAGAGCACTGCCGATTTGAATTGTACGATTTCTTCCGGCGTAAGTTCCTCACCTCCATATACTTTGTTGAAAATATCTTCAATTTCCGCCTGTGTAAAATCTGCCGCGTAAAATTCTTCGATGCCGTGGTCGGACAGTTTGCAACCTGCTTCGGCAAAAAAGTCATGGCGTTTCCGAAGCGCCGCCAGCATATCGTGATAATGACTGATCGTAACACCCGATGCCTCCGACAGTTTTTCCATGTAAGCGCGAAAATGCGCCGGAACTTCGACCGCCATTGCCCTGTCCGGTCGCCAGGTCGGAAGCACCTTGATTTCAAAGCCTTCCTGTTGGAGCGCCCGGTGATGTTCGAGCGAATCAACCGGGTCGTCGGTGGTGCAAACGACCTCCACGTTGTAATGTTTCATCAGTCCGCGAGCCGAAAACTCCGGCGTGCGCAGTTTTGCCGTACATTCGTCGTAGATTTCGCGCGCCGTTTCGGGTTTGAGCAGTTTGGTTACGCCGAAAGCCGTGCGCAATTCGAGATGCGTCCAGTGATACAGCGGGTTACGCATCGTGTAAGGCACGGTTTCCGCCCATTTTTCAAACTTTTCCCAGTCCGACGTGTCTTTGCCCGTGCAAAAACGTTCGTCCACGCCGTTGGTGCGCATGGCACGCCATTTGTAATGGTCGCCGCGAAGCCACAACTCGCCCAGATTATCGAATTGATGATTTTCGGCAATCATTTTCGGGTCGAGATGGCAGTGATAATCAATAATCGGCAACGTTGCCGCATGTTCGTGATACAGTTTTTTCGCTGTTTCGTTGGATAAAACGAAATCCTTGTCCATAAATTCCTTCATCGGTTTCTTTGTTAAAATAAACGTAAAATATGACGGTTTAACAGGTTGTCAATCACCTGTTCAGCAACGATTTCCCGATTGACGTCCAGCGCGTCGGTGTATGTTTTGCCGTATTCGGCGGCGACCTTGTAACCGACGTGCAGCAACTGGCGGAAACTCGGATTGTAATCGGGATGACCTTCGATGTGCCGAAGCGTATCAGCGATTTTCGTGCCCGTCCAGCCGTTTACGGTTTCGGGCTGCGGCAATTCTGCGGTCCGAATGTCAATGACAGTGGCGTAGGGGGCGCATAATTCGTCGAACCGTCCGAATGCCTTCGTGTAAATGGCTTTCACCAAATCAACGGCGTCCCTGTTTTCGCTTGCCGCCAGCCCGGTGAGTTCTTCGAGCCACGTTGTTCCGGCTGTTTTCACGTGAATGCCCTTGTCGTATTTTTTGATTAATCTGCTCATAATCGGGTAAATGGAAAATTTATCGCTACCCGAATGGATGCTCAATTTCAGGTTTCCGGGTAATCCAAATTCCTTCACGGCATAATTAATCACCAGCAAATCTTCTTCAAATTCTTTCGCAAATCTATCAATATCTCCCACATAATCAACGCCTTTATTGAAGCGACCCGTAAACTTGGGCGCAATCGTTTGGGCGGGAACCTTTTCTTCCGCAATCATTTTCAGAATAAAAAACATTTCGGTGGGAGTTTGCGCTTCAAACACCTCATCCATAGATATTTCCGTAACGAAATCATCACCTTTGGCTTCCCGGATGTGCCGGTAAATTCGACCCGCTTCCTTGACGGCAAACAGAAAATTTTCGGCAATGCTGCGCAATTGCGATTCGGGAACATCAAAAGCCTTTTCGATGCCCGGAATGCTCAACTGTCCCGTATAACGCTTATTTTCAGATATAAAAGCCTCTATTTCATCGGAAGAAGCCTTTTTACCGATATAATCCGCCACATCCAACGTGAAAAAGTCGGACGACACGATGAATCCGTCCACATTATTGAGGTTAATATGGTCTGCATCAACATAATACTCGCCCCGGTAATTGAATTTTGCCACGGCGATATTCGCCTCTCTGCGGGTATCTGCGGGAACGGAATGAACGATGGTGTGTTCGCGGTTTGACTTGTTCCAGACGGGCGCGATGCCGATTCCCGTTTTCCTGCTTCCCTGTATGATTGCGCTCAGTTGCGCTTCTCCCTGGCGGGCAAACCTGTCGCCCACTCCGAATGAATATTTTCCTATTTCCATTTCTATAAAGACTTAAATTTTTGCACAAAAGTAGTATAATTTTTTGGTACGGAAGACGCAAAAAATGATTTTTACCGGTTTTCGTGAAAAAAATTATAAAAAAAAACGGAATTTTATATTTTTTTCCAAAATATCTTGTACTTTTGCCTTGAATTTTATGGAATAGGGTGATATTTTAAATAGAAAAATGATATGAAGAAAATTACAGGATTATTAGTTGCCATGCTGCTTTTGACGGCATGTGGAAGTGTGCCTTTGACAGGCAGAAGACAAATGTTGCTCGTTTCGGACGCCGAAGTTTTGAATGCCAGTTTATCGCAGTACAGCGATTATATCAAGACTGCTCCGAAATCAACAAACACGACGTATGTCGCAGAAGTGAGCAGGGTGGGAAAGAATATTGCCACCGCTACCGAAAAATACCTGCGCGACAACGGTCTTGAAAGCGAAATTCAATATTTCGCGTGGGAATTTAATACGATTAAAAGCGATGAAATCAACGCTTTTTGCATGCCGGGCGGCAAAATCGTGGTTTATGAGGGATTGCTGAAACTGGTTGCGTCGGACGACGAACTGGCTGCCGTCGTCGGGCACGAAGTGGCGCATGCCGTGGCGCGACACAGCAACGAACGCATGAGCCAGGAATTGGTTGCGCAATACGGCGCCGCCATTCTTGGACAGGCGCTTGCCAATAAATCTACTGCTATTCAGCAAATTGTAAATGGTGCATACGGATTGGGAGGACAAGGTGTTCTCCTTAAATATTCTCGTAAACACGAATTGGAGGCTGATTACATGGGACTTGCCTTGATGACCATGGGAGGTTATGACCCGAACAAGGCGCTTACGTTCTGGCAAAAAATGTCGGCTGCCTCCGCGGGAAACGCCCCGCCGGAATTTCTCAGTACGCATCCCAGCGACAGTCGGCGTATCTCCGAAATACAGAAATACCTCCCCGAAATGGAGAAGTATAAGACGAAGTAAGTTTTTCGTTTATCCGTCCTTTTTGTTAGACCGCAGATAGAAATCTATGGTTGGGGAAATATGATGAAAAAATACATTTGGGAAAGAAGCGGGTGGCCCTTTTTGACTTGGGACAACAAGGAACTGTCGCCGTTGCTGGGTGAAATCAGAAACCGGCAGGGTCAGTTGCTCGGCAAAATGAGCGCGGTCGGAGGCGAAATCAAGCAGAAAGCATTGATGGAAACGGCTATTTCGGAGATTCTGTCGTCAGCCGAAATTGAAGGCAAGCCGCTTGATAAAATGGCGGTCAATGAGGAGATTGAGCCATATTTTTCGTCGAAAAAGAACAAAACGGGCGATGCTGTTTCCGTTTTCTTTGATGTGCAGCAAAACTGCATGCAAAGCATTACAGATAAGCGACTTGTCAAATGGTATGCCTCGTATGAAGGCAAGCCCGAATTGGAAAATGCCGGTGCAGCGTGGAAAAAGCCCGATTTGGTCATCCATATTCCGTCCGGCAGCGTGGAACGGAAAATGGAATATCTGAAAATTTCCATTCCGGAAAAGATTGATTATGAGATGGATAGTTTTCTAAAATGGCTTAATATCCAACATTCGACCGATCCCGTTATCAAGGCGGGAATCGCCTGTCTGCGCTTTTTGATTATTCGTCCTTTCGAGTATAACAATGGATTGATATCCAGAAATTTAGCCAATATTTTTCTGACCCGTGCCGACCGGATAAGCGAGCGCTATTACAGCCTCTCGACACAACTGTTGAAAAACAAACAGTCGTATTTTGAAGCGCTGACCTCTGTGCAAACATCCGATTTGGACGTAACCGAGTGGTTGCGGTGGTTTCTGTACAGCGTCGGAGGTGCAATTGACGCAGCCAATGAAAAACTGCTTCGCGTTATCAACAATTCAAAATTTCTCGACCGCTTCAACCTTGTTTCGTTCAACGACAGACAGTTGAAAATCATCCATTTCCTGTTGGAAGGCGACGAAGAAACCATCACAACGTCGCGTTGTGCGGTGATGAACGACTGTTCTCCCGACACGGCGCTCCGCGATATTCAGGATTTGGTTGCCAAAGAAGCGTTGAAAAAGGAAAATCTCGGCGGACGCAGCACCGCGTACGGAATTAATTCGGAGGTTTAATCCCCGTAACCTGATTTTACAAACCTCGAAAACCTCAGTAGCACAATATGATACGCATTTAATAAACTTCATTACCTCATTTCAACCGGAATAAATGAGGTAATGAGGTTGATATGGGGGAGAATAACTTATTGCTACCGAGATTGTTTTGTTTGGAAAATCAGGTGGAAATGAGGTTTGGAATACGAACAAAAAGCGCCGTAAACTCTCATTTACAGCGCCTTTAGGTAGAAGTCATACCGTCTTTACTATAAAATAATCATTCTGAAAATCGGGGAAGAGCGCGGGTTTTAATTCCCCTCCCTCGGAGGGGTGGCGCGGAGCGACGGGGTGGTACTCTTTTAATTGACAATTGACAATAGATAATTGACAATGAAAAATGAAGACTGTTTTTCCGTTCATCCGTTTATCCGTTCTCCCGTTTACCCGTTCTCCCGTTCCCCCCCAATCGCTTCGCTTCATTGGGGGGTATTCACGTTTATCTACTTTGGCGATGCTTTCGCGCCTCCGAATGTCCTGAAAGGACGAATTTTGGCTCCGCCGATTTTCAATTCATAACCCCCAATGAAGCACGGCGATTGGGGGTAATTTGGGAGGGCGATAGCAAGACGTATTCTCCGCCTTTGCCTCTGCCTCTGCCTCTGCCTCCGCCTCCGCCTTTTAATGCATTTCTCCCTGCAACGTTTTCTTCTGTCAAAAAAAAGTTCTATTTTTGTCCGCATCTAAAAGCAAAGCAAGTATGAAAGACAACGACTGGAAAAGCCGCCTCGGCAT
>JAITMT010000223.1 GCA_031277235.1 Tannerella sp. | reverse complement strand
TTTAGGGCAGAAGGTTTGAGGATTGGATTTTATTATTCGTTGATAGACTGGCATCATCCCGATTTCACTTTCGACAAAAATCATCCGAACAGACCAAATGATCCGGAAGAAATGAAAGCTGCCAATGCCACGCGCGACATGAAAAAATACCGGCAATACATGCAAAACCAGTTGACCGAGCTATTGACGGAATTTGGGCAGATCGACGAATTATTTATGGATTTTTCATACCCGGGCGAAAATGGCAAAGGACATCAGGATTGGGAATCGGAAGAATTATTGAAACTGATTCGCAAACTGCAACCCAACATATTGGTTGACAACCGATTGGACTTGAACCATACCGATTGGGGCTGGGATTTTATGACGCCCGAACAGTTTATGCCTACCGCATGGCCTACCGTTCGCAACAAACGTGTCCCGTGGGAAACCTGCCAGACTTTTTCCGGCTCGTGGGGATACTACCGCGATGAATATACGTGGAAAAGCGTTCATCAATTGATTGTTATGCTGATCGAAACGGTGAGCAAAGGGGGCAACCTGCTCCTCAATGTCGGGCCGACTGCTCGCGGCGTTTTTGACTACCGGGCAGATGAACGCCTCGCAGGGCTTGCCGATTGGATGAAATTTCATGACCGTTCCATCTATGGCAACACGCAGGCGCCGGACGGTTTTGAAGTTCCGAATAATTGCCTGTTGACTTATAACCCTCAAACAAAGCGACTTTACATTCACGTGCTCGAATGGCCATTCCGTTCATTGCACCTGCCGGGATACAAGGGAAAATTCAAATACGCTCAGTTACTGAACGATGCGTCCGAAATCAAATTCCGTACAGTCACGCAGGCATCGGGAAATACCGGTGAAACATCGGGCGAAAACGATGTCATCCTTGCACTTCCGGTTGAACGTCCAAATGCCGAAGTCCCTGTGATTGAGCTGTTTTTAGAGTGACGGCCAGTTGCAATCTGTCTTTTCAAAGCCCGATAGACAGCTTGCCGACAACGCTTCAATGCCCTGTCCGAGCCGGCCGAAAAAGCAACTTTTTTGTATTGTAATCAAAAAAAGTTACTACTTTTTCATATTGTAATCAAAAAAAGTTGTATTTTTGTGAAATTTTTTTTGATATGGTAAAACGAGATTTATCAGAAATCCTACGACATGACCTTCACAAAAACAAGGCATTGATATTACTGGGGGCTCGACAGGTTGGAAAAACAACATTGCTGGAAAATTTATCTAAAAATTGGAACAATGTAGTTTGGCTGACAGGCGACGAAATGGAAACGCAGCGTTTGTTTGAAAATCCAACAATTTCACGTTTGAAGGCCGAGTTTGCCGGGGTAAAATTCATGATTATTGACGAAGCCCAACGTCTGATGAATGTTGGATTGGGTTTAAAATTGATTACTGACCATCTAAAAGATATTCAACTTATTGTGACGGGTAGCTCTGCGTTTGAGCTATCCAATCGATTGAATGAGTCATTGATGGGAAGAACTTTTGAATACAGGCTATATCCGTTGTCATTTTCAGAAATGGCAGATTTTCAGACTTTACGGGAAGAGAAACGGTTATTGCCTTATAGACTGGTTTATGGTTATTACCCGAATGTAGTGATGCAACCGGAAGATAATAAGAAGATTCTACAAAATCTGGTCGAGAATTTTCTTTACAAGGATATACTGTTGCTTGAAGGCGTAAAGAAACCCGACAGGATTGTAAAACTGCTTCAAGCGTTGGCATTTCAGATCGGGAGTCAGGTATCTTATAATGAATTGGGTCAAATCACAAGTCTTAATTCTGTAACAGTCGAGAAATATATCACAATGCTTGAACAGTCATTTGTTATTTTCCGGTTAGGCAGCTTTTCCCGTAATTTACGGAACGAATTGTCGAAAACACGTAAAATTTTTTTTTACGATAACGGTATTCGTAATGCTTTGATAGGCAATTTTTCTTCTATCGAGATGCGAACGGATAATGGCGCTTTATGGGAAAATTTTCTGATTGCAGAACGCATTAAAATGCTGAATAATAAGGAACGCTGGGTCAAAAGCTATTTCTGGCGAACAAAAGAACAGCAGGAAATAGATTATATTGAAGAAGAAAATGGCGAATTGCGAGCCTTTGAGTTTAAATGGAACATCAACTCAAAGGCGAAAATCTCCAAAACCTTTACAGAAACCTATTCGAATGCTAAAACTCAAATCATTACACCGGATAATTATGTTGAATTTGTTCGATAAATAGGATGGGAATGGTTGAAGGCTGTCTTCAACCATTCCTTTCGGTCAGAAATTCAGTCCTAATGTGAAAGATGGAATGGATGAAAATTTGTCATCTGCTTGGTTTAAATTACTGAAATCGGAACCATAGCTTGCTGATAAGTAAATATGATTGAAATCCACTCCCAAACCAACTTGCCATCCTATTTGAAATCTATTGGTTCCATTGTCTTCACCCATATCGTCCTCATCGAAAAGATTAACTGATTCTCCTCCATAAGATGCAGAACCGGCTATATTTCCTCTTGCTTTGAGACCGATGTACGGAAAAACTGAAAATTCTTCACCGGCTTGATAGCGATAACCGATATTTAACGGAATTTCAATTGAATAGATGTTGAATTTCACGCCACTCTCTTTGGCTGATAACCACAGAAAACTTGCACCGCTTTCCACAAAAACCGGCGCTTGAGAGGAGATTGAAACCCCTTTTACAAATCCTGCGGAAAGACCTGTAAAATCCATATCTACATTTGCGTTATCATTCTCCAGTTTCATGGGACTGTAAGAGATACGAAAGCCCGACCATCCGCCCAGATCGGAACTTTGGGCTGAATTGGAACTGCTTGAATTGGTAAATTGTGCAACCATTGTATTTACGCACAACAAACAACCGATTAAAAAAACTGTAATTTTTGTCATGATTAAACTGTTTTAAAATGAATAAAATATTTATAATTTGTACTTTAATGATTAAAATTGCATCGCCAGATATTGGCAATTCCTTCCGCATCTCCCCGCTGGGAAATGAAATAAATGTATCTCCCGTCTCTGCTCCATACGGGACTCAAATCATCTGCCGCGTGGTAGGTGATTTGCGTAAAATCCGTTCCGTCAGTGCGGACGACAAATAAATCGGTATTCACATAAGTAGATTTTGATTCGGGACTGGTTGATATTTCACTGCTCCCGACAAACAGAATCCATTCTCCGTTCGGAGATAAAACTGGCGATGTAAAACTGCGTCCACGATCGGATATGATACTTTCTTCCATTCCAGTTTCGTAATTGATTTTCCAGATTTCTCCTCTACCCTCCGTATTGATTCGTGAACAGTAAAAGGCAGTGGCGTCAGGCGCCGGACATGGATTCATCCCGCCTGTATAATTCAACAGGAAATTATGCTGAATGTCGTAACTCCAGATACCGACACTTTTCTTTTCCAGACGGGAAAAGAACAACTGCTTCATATCCGATGAATAAACCGGCGAATAGTCCTGATTATCACTTGTTATCTGGCGGCAGGTATAACCGCTTACGGCGCTTGTTTGAAAGATTTGGTTTGTATTTCCCCTTCTTTCGGAAAAACATATCCAGTTTCCGTCTGGCGAATAGGAAAAATCAATGATGTAGGAACGGTTTGTCCGCTGGATACTGCCTCCCTGTTTGCCCAATTCCTTGATAAAAACATTCGTCGTATTATTCCTAAAAGAAAGATAAGCAATGTTTTTCCCGTCAAGGGATACATCGATAATTCTACTGGACAGCCAGTTCAACACATTTTTAGAAGATTTTAAAAATGGCAGGGCGGAGCGTTTTACCTCCGGCATACAGACATAATCGCTCGAAGCGGTAATCTGCATCAGCGCAAGACCTTTTTCTTCGGGAACGGATACGACTGAATAATCAACTTTCTGAGCTTGAATTAATTGTGCGCCCAGTAACAGGATACTAAATAAAATGTTCCTTTTGTTCAACATGTTTTTAATTTTTAAATTGTTTTTATATTTTGTCTTTTATGTCAAGTTGTTTTAATAACAGGAAGGCACAGGGCAATTCTCCCGAAAATTCCATCGTGAGACTGTCGTTTCTGACATAGTAAGCGGTTGGAAAATTGCCGGTTAGGCGTAACAGTTCACTGGAATGATTCCGAATTGTAAAATTCGGATTGAAAATTTCCGCAAATTCCTTTCCGGTGACGGAATCGCCCAGCGCCAACCCGATAACCTTATCCGCAACTCCTGACTGTTCATATTCCTTCAAGTTGGCAATCGAATTGAGGCAGTGCGGACAGGTGTAGGTAAAGGCAAATATCAAATAGGTGCTATCTTTGGAAGTCGTGATAAAATCCTTTAGGACAGTATTTTCAATGGCTTGAACAGTGAATTTTTCCTGTTTTTTCTTTTTAGCGGTTTTCGGATATGTATAGCCAGTCATAAATACGACTAAACATATAAACATCAGTGATATAACAGCAATGCGAGAATCGAGGTGACTTTTATTTTCACCCTTTAGCCACACGGCAAGCAACAGATAAAGCAATACCGCATTGCGGAGAAAAGTAATGACGGGCGAAGTATTCAATACCGTAATTTTCCCGAAACATCCGCAATCCTCAATTCCCTTAAATACAATACCGTAAGCGTAGATCATTGTAAAAGCTGCCACCAAAACCGCCCCCGAAAAAGCCGCCCGTTTTTGCCAAACCTGAAAAACAAGCAGCAAACCCACCGAAACTTCCGCCAGAATGATAAAAGGGCTGATAAATCGTATATTTTCAAATCCGTATTGAGTAATTGCATTTGAAAAAACGGAGATATCAATCGCTTTTGCCATGCCGGAAATCAGGAATAATAATCCTACAATCAGACCGTATATTGCTACTCTTTTGTTCATAAGAAGTTTTAAAATTGTTTACACCGATTACTATAACAACAATACACAGAAAATAATAGTTAAATCATCTGTATTAAATTATAATCCATCGCAATCTACACTTACAACATCATAATCAATTAGCCCCTCATATAGCAGATTTTCTATTGCAGTACAACTATTATTAAAACTAATGCCTGTCTCCTCTTCGACTTCACGTATTTGGGCTGCGGAAATAGTTTGAGTCTCACGAGAACCATCATCATAACGTACTGTACAGGTACAACCTTTGAAATCATCATCGTCGTCATCACTGCACGACGCTAAAAACACACCAAAGCCCATCAGGGCAATTACACCAACTAATAAAAATTGCTTTCTCATCTCAAAAATACGATTCACCTTATACCATCGCGAGGTTTAAAAAAATAATTAATTTATTAATATGCAGTATTTTACCTAAAATCATTCAAGTTTATTTTCGCTTATTCCTAATAATACTGATTTTAATTAAAGTGATATGAAATAATATTACTTTTTCGATAGTCATTTTCTGATTTCCCGACCGCGAACACTACATAGTATATTGTTCTCCCTCTATTGAATGCTTTATCACAAAGTGTAA
>JAITMT010000172.1 GCA_031277235.1 Tannerella sp. | reverse complement strand
GTCGGCTTATGCCGCCAAACTGAAAGAGCGCTTGGGTGACAGCGTCTCCGAACCTGTTTTCCCACCGGTAACGCGCATTCAAACGCTTCATATTCGGCATATTACGATTAAATCCGACTTATCCGTCCCGATTGCCGATACGCGCACTATTTTGAAAAATGTTCAGGACGAAATGTTGAAAAATCCACTTTCCCGCAAGATTGCAATTTTTTATGATGTCGAGCCGCAGTAAAAATTATTTTTCAAATTTTTCTCGACAAATCCCTACAAAAATCAGACGATTTCAGGCTCGAAATGTTAAATTTTTAATTTTTTTTAAGAAAAAGGGGCAAATTTGTCAAAAAATATCAAAAATATGTTGTAGAATATAAAAAAAAATTTGGTAGGTATCTAAAAAAGGCTGACCTTTGCCGCCGATAACCTAAACAATCTTTTTGCCTTAGAGACTAATACCTATTAAAACCTGTAAAAAGGGGACCTTCTGAGAAGAAGTTCCCCTTTTGCCATTTAATTTAATCGTACTTCTTTTTCAACTTATTCACCGCATCTTCAAGCGATTCGCTCGGTTCGATGATGTTGTAGTCTTCCCAGAAATTTTCGTCATAAAAATTGCTGACCTTGTCCGACAATATTTGACTTGTTTTGAACGAATCCTTATAGGTAATAGACTCGATATCAGTCTCTTTAATATCGGTTACAACCGACTCGGAAATGACCGTATAGTTGGTTGCAAACAGGCGGCGTTTCCAGTCGCACTTGAAGCGGATTTCATTGCGGACATAATTCAAATAACTCCGCTCGCCGTGCCGTTTGTACGAAACGGTGATGGACAATTCCTCCGGTTTGAAGCGCAATCCGATGGGTTTTTTGTACAAAATCGAACTCGTCGCCTTGTTTAAGTCGCTCATATCCAGATAAAATTCGGCGCGCGTAAAAGTCAGCGTTTCCTTATCAATGTACATAACACCGTAATACATTGCATAAGACTGAGTTACGATCGGTTCAAACAGGATGGTATATTGTTCGCGGTCGTCAATGGAGACCGGATCGTTAAGGACAAAGTTGTAAATATCAAATATTTCCTTCTCGAACAGCATGTCCGGATTCTTCACGAAATCGCATATCACGGCAAGATTGGGACCGCCCCGCAACTTGACAGCCAGCGTATCGCTTGCTTTCGGACTCAACAGGCTGCGACCCTTCAATATCTGCACCCGGTCGGCACTAACATTTTGAATATAAGGCGTTTTATACAACTCCGTCACTGCTTCCGAGATATTGATGTACCGCCTGCCTTTTTGAACGGTTTCGCGATAAAAACCGGTCATGCGGTTTTTGTCAAGGCTGTAATTCGTCTCTATCCGTTCCATCGCCGCCATGACCAATTTTTTGGCTTCATTGGGCAAAACGATAATTTCTTTCAACAGTATGGAACTCTGTGTCAGATGGATAGCCAATTCTTGGGACAAATCGGCGGGGACGGGTATTTTCACGTTCTGGTATCCCATACAGGAAATTTCCAGTACATCTCCCGGTTTTACGGACTTGATTTTCAGGGAAAAACGACCGTCGGCATTCGTAACCGTACCGATTCGCGTTCCCACCATGGATATATTGACCGATTCCAGGTTCCGGTTCGTTCTGCGGTCTTTCACGATTCCCGAAATCGTAACAAAATCCTTTCCGTTATCGTTTGTTTGTGCCGGAGCAAAAACATAATTCGTTAATAATAAAAACGATATAACTATTACTGTATAATTTTTGAGTGGCATAATATCATCATTTAGTTAAAAAAAATCGCTCTAAATTACGGACAAATTCGATACCCCCAAAATAAAAATAGTTAAATATAATTAAATAACTGATTATCAGATTTCTCTAATCCAGCATCAGGGACAGATAAAGGGAAGGAATATTTTTAATATCTTCGTTGAACAGGCAAGCCAGACCTCGCGGGAACGCGAAAGCGCTGCGTCTTGCCTCGAAACGGTCTCTGACATAAGCGATGAGAGCATCTCTAAGCTGCTCATTATCAGATAAAATATCGGTAATTAAAACGGTTTTATTTTCAGCGGGTTTTGCAAAAATCATCCCTGCCGGGACGTTTCCGGTCAGAGCGAGGAATGCTCCGCCATCCTCAATTTTCAAATCTTGCAGGATGACCGAAAAATCTTTCAAATCGTGTAAAACAGTGTTTTGCCGTTCCTGCTGCTTTTTATCGAAATAGGGATAATGTTCTAAATTACAGGGAATTATTTGAGAATTTTTATTTGATGAAACAGGATTTATCTCCCGATCTTCATTTCCTATTTTACAGGTAAAACCCATTTTTCCGTAAACGTCAAATAACCAATCTTCTGCGGGAATCAGGAAAGACAAATCGTATCCCCTGTTTTTGATTATTTTCAGTGCGGCGTCCATCAGCATATTCATAAAGCCCTGATCCCGTGCAGATTTGCGGGTGCCGACTCCGCAAATATACGCCGCATTGCATATCCGGTTTTCAATTTTTACCTGATACGGAACCAAGTGCAAAGCCGCCAAAATTTCATCTTTCTCTCTGATTACAAGCGTATTGTCGGGATTGTAAACATGGTCAAAGAAAAGGCGGATAAAGGCGTCTTCATCGTCAAAAATTTCTTTCCAAAAAAGCGCAAGTTCCGCCTTGTCGCCCTGTTCCGCCATAACGATTTTTTTGTCTCCGATGTGCATTTTGTCCTTTATTTATCGGCGTTTGACGGCGCTGTTCTTTTCGAGCAGAATGTAGGGATTGTAAGATAATTTTGATTTCCGGAGTCCCGAAATTCCCAAATCTTCCTCGCGGTTGATATAGATAAATTCTTCGGGAAGTTGCGATACAAGTTCCTGATTGACAACGCTAAACACGCCTTCATAATTTATATCCGCCTTTTCCGCGTGCACGCCAAACGTATTGTGATTGATTTTCGAGCCGTAGGAAAATGCAATGATCTTATTATCAACGACTATCGCGTATCCAAACAGCCCAAGTTCCTCAAAATGATTTAGCGCAAAACTCATGGAGCGGCGTTCATTGGCTAAAGCCTCCCTGTCGTCGTCGGAAATATTTGCCCGCAGCCACACCTGCTCCAATTCCATGCATTGCGGCGCAATCTCCCTGGTAATAGGGATGCACGAATATTGATACAGTTTGTTGAATTTGTTGATGTGATTGCGTTTGGATTGCAGTTTTTTTCCTTTCAAAAACTGTAAATCTTCCCGTAAATAGATGTAATCGAAATAGTTACGTTCCGCTTTATACGTGAATTTTTCGGGAAACAATTCTTCGAGCAACTCCTTGCAGTCGGGCGTGATACCCAGCAACAGAAACGAGGTTTGCAGCGCTTCCGCATCTTCTTCTATTTTATTGATTGCCAAACGGATATCGCCTTTTCCGATGGGAAACATATATGCCCAATGAAAATGCGCCCGGTTCGTTACGTGAAAGCGGATGAACAGGAAATCGTCTTCGGTGGCATATTCGCTGTCGTAGAGAAAACACCAGCTACACATGTTTGAAAAGGCGAAATCGCAATTCATAAAATCGTTTTTGTAAGTAATATTTGTTATAATCTCTTTATCTGCAATCGTTATCGGTTTAAAATCCATAATTCTTTTTAATTAATTATTTGAAAATTTGAATATTATTTTTTCCATTCTACACTCTACACTCTTTTAAGTTCTACCTCTTCCCATTTTCCCGCGACCAACTCCCTTTGCGTGCGAAATCCCGCTTCCATCAGCAGGGGAATCGTTTCGCTGATTCCGCTGTAAATCAGGTTGGTATAGTGGGAATCTGCATTGACTGTAATCGGAATATGTCTGATATACAACTCTTTATAGGAATTTATGTGGGGAAAGGTGTGTCCTTTGGCGACTTTGTTTTTTGCGTTGATTTCAATAATCAAGCCCTTTTCGGCAATCAAATCCAACAGTTCAAGAAACGGTTTTTGATACCAATCCGCCTGTATATCAAAGTCTTTGTGGCGGCTTCCGTTCATATAAATTTTGTCAATATGCCCCACCATGTCAAATCCGCCCGTTTCCACCATCTTCATCGAAGTTTCAAAAAACTTTTTCACAACTTCCTTAATATCACCCTGATAATTCCGGTTTACAGACTGTTCAAATTTGTCGAACGCGCCGTCAATACACAGCATGTTTTCCTCCAAAAGAGGCTGTCGCAAAGGCATATAATGAATCGAACTGATGCGGTAATCGAGCGGAAGTTCCTGAAAATAAGGGATGGAGGCGTTGTAAGACGCATTTAAATAATCAATTTCAAGCCCTGCGTAGATTTCCAATTCACCGGAATATTTTTCTTTAAGTCTCTTTATTTCAGCCATATATCCACTCATATCCTGAAAGGACATATTCCAGAACGTCTCGAAAGGCAGCGGCGAATGGGAAGAAAAACCGTAGGCGCGAAAATTTTCCGCAACGGCTGCCTTCACAAAATCCTCCGCTTCACTGCGACCATCACAAAAACTGCAATGGCTGTGGAAATTAGTCTTATATCTCATTGTATTCAAAAATTTGAAGATTTGAA
>JAITMT010000103.1 GCA_031277235.1 Tannerella sp. | reverse complement strand
CTCGTCGCGCAACTTGCGCACAAAGGTAACGTATTTCTTGCGGTCAAACAACTTTTCATCTATTTTTCCTTCCGATTTTATTTCGTACCGGCATCCCTTTTCCGTTGTTTCCGTGATTTTGTCCCTGATTATCAGTGGTAAAAAGGGCATTCCGGCAAAGCCCGTCATCCGGCTTTGGCGTTCCGCGGGATTTTCCAAATCCATGTCCATAAACGAATCCATCGTTTTTGAGCCGTCCAGTTTCGCCGTTGGACTGCACCCGGAAATCCGTATGTGATTCTGCCCGCCGTGATGACCGGTGACCGAAGCGCCGGTTATCATGCCCTTGAACAGGTTTATACCCTTCGCGTGAAAGATACGGACTATATTTCTTTTCGCCAAAATTTTAGCGATATATTTTTAGTAAAATATTAAGATGATTATTTTATTTATTGATTATAAATGTATTATAATTAATATTATTCTGTTATTTTTATTGCTGTTCTTTCACTCTATTTTTGTAACAAATGGGAGATGTTCTTTTTTTGTCAACTCTACCGGATATCTATCCCAGTACAAATATCCGCAACGATTTGTTTGTTTTTACGGCGGAATTTGCAGGGTCAATCCAATCAGAGATAATGCAAATATAACAAAAAAAATGTAAAAATTGCAGCGGATTGAAATCCGGGAAAAATAAAAATGTATTTTTTTCTAATTAGAAAGTCTCTTTGTAATCCGCAAAAATATTGTAATTTTGCAGAATACAAACTTACAATATATGTCAGAAACTCAAAACATGGAATACAAACAAAGTTGGCACGACGACTATCTGAAATGGATATGCGGTTTTGCCAACGCGCATGGTGGGAAAATCTATATCGGAAAAGACGATAACGGAAATACCGTTGATGTGGAGGATTTCAAAAAACTGATGGACGAAATTCCCAATAAAATCAAAAATAATTTGGGAATTACAGCCGAAGTCAATCTTTTACAGGAAGATGATAAACGTTTTATCGAGGTTATCGTACAGCCTTATTCCGTGCCAATTTCCCTGCGAGGAAGATATTATTTTCGTAGCGGAAGCGTAAAACAGGAATTAACAGGCAATTCGTTAAATGAATTTTTGCTCAAACGGGCAGGACAAACTTGGGATAATGTCGTTGAGCCGCAAGCCACATTTGCCGATATTGATGAAAAATCGGTTAAGGCATATTTGGTAATGTCAAAAGAAAAAGGCCGTTTACCCGATGTGGAGGGTTTAACAACCGAAGAAATATTTGAAAAACTGCGACTTGCCGAAAACGGACAACTCAGACGCGCTGCCATTATTCTATTCGGCAAAGACCCTTGTCGATTTTATCCCAACGTATTTGTAAAAATAGGTCGTTTTATCAAAGACGATGCTGATTTGCGTTTTCAAGAAGTAGAAGAAGGTAATATTATTGTACTGTTACACAATATTTTGGAGCAATTGATACAGAAATTTCTCATTCGAAATATCAAGTTTGAGGGAATGTACCGCATTGAAACCCCCGAATATCCTATGCCTGCTTTACGGGAAATGTTGCTCAATGCTATGATACACCGCAATTATATGGGGAGTTTCACTCAAATTCGCGTGTATGATGACAAGATTTTGATTTGGAACGACGGCGGTCTGCCCGAAGGAATAAGTATAGAATCTTTGAAATGTACACATTTTTCAAAGCCGAGAAATTTGCTCATTGCCGACGTATGTTTCAAAGGTGGATTGATTGATTCCTGGGGGCGTGGTACACTTCGCATTATTGACACCTGCAAAGAGGCAGGACTTCCCGACCCCGAACTTGCCGAGCGGGACGGTGGTTTTTTGGTAACGCTTTTCAAGAATAATCTGACAGAAGAACAGTTGAGAAAACTCGGACTGAATGAAAGGCAAATCAGGGCAATACAATATGTGAAAGAAAAAGGAAAAATAACAAATAGCGAATATCAGGAAATAAATAGCATATCGAGGCAAATGGCGACTAAAGAATTGCACAATTTGACTAATTCATTTAATTTACTGAGAAACAGCGGATATGGTGCAGGTAGTTATTATGAATTAGTCAATCAATAGTCATTTATTGGTCAATATAGTCATTTATTGGTCAATTATAAATCAAAGTGACTACAATCAATAAAGGGTTCGGGGATAAAGACGAAGCCCCTGTTTTGAGGCACGATATCCCTGTATTTCCGGGCTCGGGATTGGGACCCGCGTCGGGCGTCTGAAAACGTATCCAGTTGGTTGTCCTGCCCTTGTTCTTCTGCCACTGAAACTCCGCCTTCACGCGTCCCAATTTCTTTTCATCATTGTTGAACTTGACAAGCGCCAGTTGCGGGTATGCCTTCGGGAAGTCTATCCGTTTCATGGGGATATTTTCCACTGTGGACGGAATCCCGACGAATGTATTACGGTATTAAGCCTTTATGTCGAACTCGTGCACTACCGATGTAACCAGAAAAATATCCACGTCCTTCTTGGTGGTCTGCATCTTTTCGGGGAGTTTTACCTTTATCTTTCCGCCGATTTTTATCTTGCCGGTCTGCGACGTGCCGCTAATCGTGAGCATGCTGACGGTGGCACGGTTTTTCTCACCGGTTCATCTGTACCGACCTGTTATAGACCTTGCTGAACGGATAGCCGGATTCTCCGATCAAGGTCAGTCTGAAGCCTTTCGACAGAAATCGGATTCCGGCGTCTTTCGATGCGTCCGTCACCGTTTCCAATTCCATTTTTCCGGCTTTGTCGAAACGCTGAATATACATGGGAAAAAGTGTAATGGTATCATTGTCAATCCTGTCTGCGTATCTCTCTTCAAATTCGACACGCCCGATCAGGCTTTCATTCCGTTCCGGGAAGTAATGTTCAAAATAATGCGGAGAAAAAAACATAAGCAGCAAAACTCCCGTACCCTGCTTCGGATATGCGATGTCAACACGGTTATATGACGCTTT
>JAITMT010000059.1 GCA_031277235.1 Tannerella sp. | reverse complement strand
AATATGCCTCACCTGTGGACATGGTACGATCATATAGAGATTGGAATCCCCAATACCAACAATGCGTTGGAGGGTATGTTTACCGATTTGAAAACCAAACTGCGAAACCATCCGGGACTCTCAAGAGAACATCGTAAAAAATTTATAGATGAATACTTCAGAGAAACCTTTAAATTTTTTCGTGGGGATTAATCCCCACGAAAAAATCACCACTTTTGAGCATTAGCGAAAAAATGAGTGATTTCATCACCACTTTTGACTATTAGACCAATTTGTGCAATTTCCGTTCAAAAACAGGCATCCGTAAAAAAATAAAAATATCTTCAATTCCGGTAAAAAAATAAAAAAATAAAAAAAAACACGGATAAATTTGGCGGATCAAAAAATAATTTCTAATTTTGCAGCCGTTTCGCGCAAAACGAAGCGGCTTTTTACGTGAAAATGCCTCTTTAGCTCAGTTGGCCAGAGCACGTGATTTGTAATCTCGGAGTCGTTGGTTCGAATCCGACAAGAGGCTCTGAATGAGGCGATTAAGCACTGAAAAAGAGAGACAAATTACAAGCCTGTGTAGCTCAGCGGTAGAGCACTTCCTTGGTAAGGAAGAGGTCCCGAGTTCAAGTCTCGGCACCGGCTCTTCGATTGGGAACGGGAGGCAAAATATGGGAAAAAGGAGAAAAAAATTATAAAGATAGACAATATTAATAATATAAAAGATTCTAAATTATGGCAAAAGAACATTTTAACAGGACGAAACCGCATGTAAACATCGGTACGATCGGTCACGTTGACCACGGTAAAACGACCCTGACTGCTGCGATTACGAAAGTTTTGGCAGAGAAAGGTCTCTCTGAAGTACGTTCATTCGATTCGATTGACAACGCACCCGAAGAAAAAGAAAGAGGTATTACGATTAATACGTCTCACGTAGAATATGAAACAGCCAATCGCCATTATGCACACGTGGACTGTCCGGGACACGCCGACTATGTGAAAAACATGGTTACGGGCGCGGCTCAGATGGACGGCGCTATTATCGTAGTTGCCGCAACCGACGGTCCGATGCCGCAGACGCGCGAGCACATTCTATTGGCACGTCAGGTGAATGTTCCCCGTTTGGTGGTGTTTATGAACAAGTGCGACAGCGTGGACGACGAAGAAATGCTGGAACTCGTGGAAATGGAAATGCGCGAATTGCTTTCGTTCTATAATTTTGACGGCGACAATACGCCGGTTATTCGCGGCTCGGCGCTCGGCGCATTGAACGGCGAACCGAAATGGGTGGAAAAAGTGATGGAATTGATGGACGCCGTTGATACGTGGATTCCGCTGCCTCCGCGCGATGTGGATAAACCGTTCCTGATGCCGGTAGAAGACGTATTTTCCATTACCGGTCGCGGCACCGTAGCCACGGGTCGTATCGAAACCGGAATCATCAAAACAGGCGAAGATGTAGAAATCATCGGCTTGGGCGCTGAAAAAGGCAAGAAATCGGTTGTAACGGGCGTAGAAATGTTCCGCAAGATTCTGGACGAAGGTCAGGCAGGCGATAACGTCGGGCTGTTGCTTCGCGGTATTGACAAGGACGAAATCAAGCGCGGCATGGTGCTCGGTCGTCCGGGACAGGTGAAGCCGCATTCGATCTTCAAGGCAGAGGTTTATATCCTGAAAAAGGAAGAAGGCGGTCGCCACACTCCGTTCCACAACAAATACCGTCCGCAGTTCTATATCCGTACATTGGACGTTACGGGTGAAATCACCCTGCCGGAAGGCGTGGAAATGGTGATGCCCGGCGATAACGTAACGATTACAGTGGAACTGATTTATCCGGTTGCCTGTAACATAGGACTCCGTTTCGCCATTCGCGAAGGCGGTCGTACCGTAGGCGCAGGTCAGATTACGGCGCTGGAAGATTAAAAAATCATCGTTCGTTTCTCCGCAAGAAGAAATGAGCGCATAATTTAATAATTTGAATAATTGAAGAGTCCCATAACACTTTCTTTTGGAGGAGAGAGAACAGGGGGATGGGACTTTTTTTCACACGGAAGTAGCTCAGTCGGTAGAGCATCGGTCTCCAAAACCGAGGGTCGTGAGTTCGAGCCTTACCTTCCGTGCCAATAAATAAGGTACAAATGAATAAATTCATTAAATACATCAAGGAATCGTTTAACGAACTTGTATATAAAGTTTCCTGGCCATCGAGGTCAGAGTTATCCAGCAGCGCCGTGGTTGTACTATTTGCTTCCGTCATCATAGCGATTGTTGTGTTTATCATTGATTTCGTCTTCAAAAATGCGATGCAATCCGTTTACGACATTTTCTCATAATTAAAAGTTTATGTCTGACATTCAATCGAAATTCTATGTTCTGCGCGCCATTAGCGGAAAAGAAAACAAGGTGCGCGAATATATCGAGGCTGAAATGAAAAATTCAGACTTGAGTCAGTATGTGCTGCAAGTTTTGATTCCGACGGAGAAGACTTTCGTGGTGCGTAACGGTAAAAAAGTCGTGAAGGAACGCGCTTATTTGCCCGGTTACGTGCTGGTGGAAGCCTATCTGAACGGAGAAGTCGCTCACCATCTGAGGAATATCCCGAATGTAATCGGATTTCTGGGTGGAAATGAAAATCCTGTTCCGCTTCGCCCTTCGGAAGTCAGTCGCGTACTGGGCACCGTTGACGAGTTGCAGGAGCACGAGGAAGAATTGAATCTTCAGTTCTATGTCGGTGAAAACGTGAAAGTTACATACGGACCTTTCAACGGCTTCATCGGTGAAATTGAAGAAGTCAATGCCGAGAAAAAGAAACTGACTGTGATGGTGAAAATTTTCGGAAGAAAAACGCCGTTGGAGTTGAGTTATATGCAGGTAGAGAAGGAATAAAAGGCTTTTGTTACGGAGAGTCGGTGAGATATTCTTTTTCGATGTTTCAAATAATAGTTTAAAAATTTTAGAAAATGGCAAAAGAAATTGCTGGACAAATTAAGTTGCAGATAAAGGGAGGAGCGGCAAATCCTTCTCCGCCCGTAGGACCCGCACTGGGTTCGAAGGGTATAAATATTATGGAGTTTTGCAAGCAATTCAACGCCAGAACCCAGGACAAGAGCGGTAAAATACTGCCTGTCGTCATTACTTACTTTTCAGACAAATCGTTCGACTTCATCGTCAAAACGCCCCCCGTTGCCATCCAGTTGCTGGAAGCCACGAAAGTGAAAGGCGGCTCTGCGGAACCAAACCGCAAGAAAATAGCCAAAATCACCTGGGACGCCGTCAAGACGATCGCCGAAGATAAAATTGTCGATTTAAACTGCTTCACGGTAGAGTCGGCCATGAAAATGGTAGCCGGCACGGCGCGAAGCATGGGTATCACGGTAACAGGCAAATTCCCGGGAACAAACTAATAAAAAGTCAGACAGATGAGCAAATTAACAAAAAATCAGAAGTTGGCTTCGAGTAAGATTGAAACCGGGAAAGCGTACACACTGCGGGAAGCGTCGGCTTTGGTGAAGGAAATCACCTTGGCAAAGTTTGATGCGTCGGTAGATGTGGACGTCCGTCTCGGAGTTGATCCCCGCAAGTCCAATCAGATGGTCAGAGGCGTAGTATCTCTGCCCCACGGAACCGGAAAAGTAACAAGGGTTCTTGCGTTATGTACCCCCGACAAAGAGGCTGAGGCTAAGGAAGCCGGCGCCGATTATGTCGGTCTCGATGAATATATTGATAAAATCAAGGGTGGTTGGACCGATATAGACATCATCATTACGATGCCTTCCATTATGGGAAAAATAGGCGCTTTGGGACGCATACTGGGTCCCCGCGGATTGATGCCGAACCCGAAAAGCGGTACGGTAACCAATGACGTCGGGCAGGCAGTGAAGGAAGTGAAACAGGGAAAGATAGACTTCAAGGTAGATAAAACCGGAATCGTCCATTCTTCCGTGGGAAAAGTTTCTTTCGAGCCTGACAAGATTTTTGACAATGTCAGGGAATTTGTTTCCACATTGATCAAACTGAAACCGAGTGCAGCCAAAGGAACCTATATGAAAAGCATTTATCTCTCCTCGACGATGAGTCCGGGTATTAAAATTGACCCCAAATCGGTTGATGAATAATAACTTATAAAAAAGACAGAAACGATGAAAAAGGAAGATAAAGGCAGAATCATAGAAGAACTGACAGACTTGCTGAAACAGTATCCTCACATCTATCTTACAGATATTGAGGCGCTGAACGCAGACCGGACAAGCAAATTGAGAAAAAAATGCTACAAGGAAGAAGTCAAGTTGGTAATGGTCAAGAACACATTGCTCAAAAAGGCAATGGAGAACGTGGAAGGGATTGATTTCTCCGAACTATACAGTGTATTGAAGGGCAATACAGCCGTCATGCTGGCAAACGTGGCGAATGTGCCCGCCCGTCTGATCAAGGACTTCACCAAAGACGTGAAGGGCGACAAGGTCAAACCGTTGCTGAAAGGCGCTTACGTACAGGAAGGATTCTATACGGCAAACGACCTCGACGCACTGGTATCCATCAAGAGCAAGGAAGAACTGGTGGGCGACATCATCGCACTGCTCCAGTCTCCGGCGAAGAACGTCATCTCTGCTTTGCAGGCAGGCGGCGGTCAGAAAATACACGGACTTTTAAAGACGCTCGAAGAGCGCACATAATTCATTATTAAAAAAATAACAAATTAAATCATAATCAAAATGGCAGATTTAAAAGCTTTTGCAGAACAATTAGTAAATCTTACGGTGAAGGAAGTAAGCGAATTGGCAACAATTCTTAAAGACGAGTATGGTATCGAACCCGCAGCGGCAGCAGTGGCTGTAGCGGCAGCCGGACCTGCCGCTCCCGTTGTGGAAGAACAGACGGAATTCAATGTTGTATTGAAAGCGCCGGGTGCAAACAAACTCGCAGTTGTAAAATTAGTGAAAGAATTGACCGGTCTCGGCTTGAAGGAAGCCAAAGATCTGGTTGACGGCGCTCCCAATAATGTGAAGGAAGGCATTGCCAAGGCAGATGCCGAAGGTCTCAAAAAACAACTGGAAGAAGCCGGAGCCGAAGTTGAGCTTAAATAGTTCATATACCCCTGCCAGGCAGGTAGTTTGGTTAGGAATCTCCTGAAAGGAGGTTCTTAACCTTTTGTGTCTATTTTTATATTAAGGTTCAATTAATTCCCGATTTATGTCTTCAACAATCAACAAAAAAAGAATTAACTTTGCTTCGATTAAAGAACCGCTCGCATATCCGGACTTTCTCGAAGTTCAATTGAAGTCGTTTCAGGACTTCCTGCAATTAGATATGCCTCCCGAAAAGAGAAAAAAGGAGGGACTTTTCAAAGTTTTTACCGAAAACTTTCCGATTGCCGATACACGCAATAATTTCGTACTGGAATTTTTGGATTATTACTTAGACCCGCCCCGCTACTCGATGGAGGAATGCATCGCGCGCGGATTGACATACAGCGTGCCCCTGAAGGCAAAAATGAAACTGTACTGTACCGATCCCGAACACGAAGATTTCGATACCGTCATTCAGGACGTATATCTCGGTCCCATTCCGTATATGACTGACAGAGGAACGTTTGTGATAAACGGCGCCGAGCGCGTCGTCGTATCGCAACTCCACCGCTCGCCCGGCGTGTTCTTCGGTCAGAGCATCCACGCGAACGGAACAAAACTCTATTCCGCACGAATTATCCCGTTCAAAGGCTCGTGGATCGAGTTCGCAACGGATATTAACAATGTTATGTACGCGTACATTGACCGCAAAAAGAAGTTGCCCGTAACCACGCTGTTGCGCGCCATCGGTTTTGAAAGCGACAAGGACATCCTTGAAATATTCAATCTTGCGGAAGAAGTAAAGGTAACGAGACCGAATCTGAAAAAATATCTGGGTCGCCGGTTGGCAGCCCGCGTGTTGAGAACCTGGATTGAAGACTTTGTAGATGAGGATACGGGCGAAGTGGTATCCATCGAAAGAAACGACGTGGTCGTTGACCGGGAAGCGTTGCTCGACGAAGCGACGGCAGACACGATTCTCGAAGCAGGCGCTCATAATATCCTGTTACACCTTGAAGATCAGAATCTGAATGATTATGCAATCATTTACAACACGTTGCAGAAAGACCCCAGCAACTCCGAAAAAGAAGCCGTGCTCTACATTTACAGGCAGTTGCGCAACGCGGAACCTGCCGACGACGCCAGCGCGAGAGAGGTGATTACCAACCTGTTCTTTTCCGAAAAACGGTACGACCTGGGCGACGTGGGGCGTTTCCGCATTAACCGAAAACTGAATTTGACAATCGGTTACGACATTAAAGTTCTCACGAAGGAAGATATTATTGAAATTATAAAATATCTGATACAACTGATTAATTCAAAGGCAATTGTAGATGATATTGACCACCTCAGCAACCGTCGCGTGCGCACCGTGGGCGAGCAACTGTACAATCAGTTCGGCATCGGACTGGCGCGTATGGCACGTACCGTTCGCGAACGCATGAATGTGCGTGACAATGAGGTATTTACACCTATTGATTTGATCAATGCGAAGACGATTTCATCGGTCGTAAATTCGTTTTTCGGAACGAATGCGCTGTCGCAGTTTATGGATCAGACGAATCCGCTGGCGGAAATAACGCACAAACGCCGTTTGTCCGCGCTCGGACCCGGAGGTTTGTCGCGCGAACGCGCCGGATTTGAGGTGCGCGACGTGCATTATACGCACTACGGTCGGCTTTGCCCGATTGAAACGCCCGAAGGTCCGAATATCGGATTGATTTCGTCGCTTTGCGTATATGCCAAAATCAATGAATTGGGCTTTATAACAACGCCTTACCGTTCGGTTTCAGACGGACAGGTGAATTTCACGGACGCATCGCTGAAATATTATACTGCCGAAGAAGAAGAAGAAAAAATTGTGGCTCAGGGGAATGCGCCGCTCGACGAGGACGGTCGCTTTATCCGCGACAAGGTGAAATCCAGATACGAAGCTGATTTCCCGGTTGTTGCGCCCGACGAAGTTGATTTAATGGACGTTGCGCCTACGCAAATCGCTTCGATTGCGGCAGCGTTGATTCCCTTCCTGGAACACGACGACGCTAACCGCGCGTTGATGGGCTCGAACATGATGCGCCAGGCTGTGCCGTTAGTCAATGCGGACGCGCCGATTGTGGGCACGGGCATAGAATCGCAACTTGCCAAAAATTCGCGCACGCAACTTACGGCGGATGGCAACGGCGAAGTCATTTATGTGGACGCCACCACCATCAAAGTCAAGTATGACCGCACCGACGAAGAAACTTTTGTCAGTTTCGAGGATTCGATTAAGACTTACAACGTTCCGAAATGGCGCAAGACGAACCAGAGTACGACCCTTGATTTGCGACCGATCTGCAAACTCGGACAGCGGGTGAAAAAAGGCGAAATCCTGACGGAAGGCTACTCCATCCAGAACGGCGAACTGGCGCTCGGACGCAACGTGAAAGTGGCGTACATGCCCTGGAAAGGGTATAATTACGAAGACGCGGTCGTGCTGAACGAAAGAATCGTGCGCGAAGATATTTTCACCTCCGTTCACGTGGATGAATATATTCTGGAAGTGCGTGAAACAAAGCGCGGTATGGAGGAATTGACGTCCGACATTCCCAACGTCAGCGAAGAGGCGATTAAAGACCTCGACGAGCGCGGAATTATCCGCATCGGAGCGCACGTCAATCCGGGCGACATTATCATCGGAAAAATTACGCCGAAAGGCGAATCCGACCCTTCGCCCGAAGAAAAACTGCTGCGCGCCATTTTCGGCGACAAGGCGGGCGACGTGAAAGACGCTTCGTTAAAGGCGACTCCTTCGTTGCACGGCGTGGTTATTGACACGGCGCTGTTTTCCAGAATCATCAAGAAAAAGAATGGTAAACAGAGCGAAAAAACGGCGCTTCCGAAGGTTGAAGAGGAATATGACAGGAAAATGCGCGATTTGAAGATTATCCTGATTGATAAACTGGTAACTTTGACCAGTGGAAAAACTTCGCTGGGCGTCAAGGACTATATCAACATGGAAGTGATTCCGAAAGGTACGAAATTCACGAAAAAATCGTTTGAAGATATAGACTACAATTCGATTCAGGTGAGCAAATGGACTTCGGACAGTCGCACGAACGAGTTGATTAAAACCCTCATCGTTAATTACTTGAAGAAATACAAGGAATTGGACGCCGAACTTCGCCGCCGGAAATTCGACTTGACGATCGGCGACGAACTGCCGACCGGAATTATCCAGATCGCCAAAGTGTATATTGCGAAAAAGCGCAAGATTCAGGTAGGCGACAAAATGGCGGGACGGCACGGAAACAAAGGTATCGTTTCCAAGATTGTGCGTCAGGAAGATATGCCGTTCCTCGAAGACGGGACGCCGGTAGATATCTGTTTGAATCCGCTCGGCGTGCCTTCGCGTATGAATTTGGGACAGATTTTTGAGGCTGTTCTCGGTTGGGCGGGGCAAGTTTTGGACGAAAGATTCATGACGCCGATTTTCGATGGCGCATCGCTCGACGACCTCAACGAATGGACGGACAAGGCGGGACTGCCGCGCTACGGAAAAACGTATCTCTACGACGGCGGAACGGGCGAAAAGTTCGACCAGCCTGCTACCGTGGGAGTTACCTACTTCCTGAAACTCGGACACATGGTGGACGACAAGATGCACGCACGCTCCATCGGACCGTACTCGCTGATTACGCAACAGCCGCTCGGCGGCAAGGCGCAGTTCGGCGGTCAGCGTTTCGGAGAAATGGAGGTCTGGGCAATCGAAGCCTTCGGCGCGGCGCATATCCTGCAGGAAATCCTGACGGTGAAGTCGGACGACGTCGTAGGGCGTTCCAAGGCGTACGAGGCTATCGTGAAAGGCGAACAAATGCCGAAACCCGGTATCCCCGAATCCCTGAACGTGTTGTTGCACGAATTGAGAGGTCTCTGTTTAAGTTTTACATTAGAATAATTATAACTCTTTATAAATCAATAAAATATGGCATTCAGGAAAGAAGTAAAGATAAAGAGTGACTTTACAAAAATAACGATCGGACTGGCGTCGCCGGAAGAAATTCTGGAAAATTCTTTTGGCGAAGTCATGAAACCGGAAACCATAAATTATCGCACGTACAAACCCGAACGCGACGGACTGTTTTGCGAACGCATCTTCGGTCCCGTCAAAAACTACGAATGTTATTGCGGCAAATACAAACGCATTCGTTACAAGGGCATTGTGTGCGACCGTTGCGGCGTTGAAGTAACGGAAAAGAAAGTTCGCCGCGAACGTTCAGGACATATCCATCTCGTTGTGCCTGTGGCGCATATCTGGTATTTCCGCACGCTGCCGAACAAAATCGGTTACCTGCTCGGATTGCCGACCAAGAAATTGGACGCTATCATCTATTACGAAAGATACATCGTGATTCAGCGCGGTATCGTTGATTCGGTCGAAAACATGTCGCTCCTTTCGGAAGAAGAATATCTGCAAATTATGGATAACTTGCCGAAAGACAACCAGTTACTCGATGATAACGATCCGAACAAGTTTATCGCGAGAATCGGAGCGGAAGCCATTTATGATTTACTGGTGCATATTGATTTGGACGAACTGTCCTACAATTTGCGTAACCACGCGATGACGGATACTTCGCAACAGCGTAAGGCTGAGGCGTTAAAGCGTTTGCAGGTAGTTGAATCGTTCCGCGCTTCCAAGGGTCGCAACCGTCCCGAATGGATGGTGGTGAAGGTGGTGCCGGTGATTCCGCCCGAATTGCGCCCGCTCGTGCCGCTGGACGGCGGTCGTTTTGCGACTTCCGACCTCAACGACCTGTATCGCCGCGTGATTATCCGTAACAACCGTCTGAAGAGGTTGATGGACATCAAGGCGCCCGAAGTCATTTTGCGCAACGAAAAACGCATGTTGCAGGAAGCCGTTGATTCACTGTTTGATAACTCGCGCAAATCCAGCGCCGTAAAATCCGAGTCGAACCGTCCGCTGAAATCATTGTCCGACAGTTTGAAGGGCAAGCAGGGACGTTTCCGTCAGAACTTGCTCGGCAAGCGCGTGGATTATTCAGCCCGCTCGGTGATCGTGGTAGGTCCCGAACTGAAAATGGGCGAGTGCGGTATTCCGAAAGATATGGCAGCCGAACTGTATAAACCGTTTATTATCCGTAAGTTAATTGAGCGCGGAATTGTAAAAACGGTGAAATCGGCAAAGAAAATTGTAGATAGAAAAGAGCCTGTCGTGTGGGACATTCTCGAATATGTCATGAAGGGACATCCCGTTTTACTGAACCGTGCTCCGACGTTGCACCGTCTTGGTATTCAGGCATTTCAACCGAAAATGATTGAAGGTAAGGCGATTCAATTGCATCCCCTCGCCTGTACGGCATTCAACGCGGACTTTGACGGCGACCAGATGGCTGTGCACCTTCCGCTCGGCAACGAGGCAATCCTCGAAGCCCAAATGCTGATGCTTTCTTCGCACAACATTTTGAATCCCGCCAACGGAGCGCCAATTACGGTGCCTTCGCAGGATATGGTTTTGGGATTGTATTACATCACCAAAACCCGTCCGGGAATGAAGGGCGACGGAAAAATATTCTACGGACCCGAAGAGGCGACCATCGCCTACAATGAAGGCAAATTGGACGTTCACGCCCTGATAAAAGTGTATGTGGACGACATTGACGCCAAGGGCAAAATCGTCCGCAAACTCGTTGAAACGAGCGTGGGACGCCTGATGGTGAACGAATTTATTCCCGCGGAAGTGGGCTACGTCAATGAAGTGCTGGGCAAGAAGGCTTTGCGCGATATTATCAGCAATATTATTGAAGTTTGCGGCGTGGCGCGCACCTGCCAGTTTCTGGACGACATCAAGAATCTGGGTTATTACATGGCGTTTAAGGGCGGTCTGTCGTTCAACCTCGCCGACGTACTGATTCCGAAGGAAAAGGAAGAATTGGTGAATGAAGGCTACGAGGAAGTGGAACAGATTATCGCCAATTACAGCATGGGCTTCATCACGAACAATGAACGCTATAACCAGATTATTGATACGTGGACACACGTGAACAGCCGCCTGTCAAAAATTCTGATTGACCAGTTAAGTTCTGATAATGATGGATTTAACTCTATTTATATGATGATGGATTCCGGAGCGCGCGGTTCCAAGGAGCAGATTCGCCAGTTGTCGGGTATGCGCGGTTTGATGGCAAAACCGCAAAAGTCCGGCGGCGAGGGCGGTCAGATTATTGAGAACCCGATTTTGTCAAACTTCAAGGAAGGGTTGTCGGTGCTGGAATATTTCATTTCGACGCACGGTGCCCGTAAAGGTTTGGCAGACACGGCTTTGAAGACTGCCGACGCCGGATATTTGACCCGCCGTCTCGTGGACGTTTCGCATGACGTAATCGTGAACGAAGAAGACTGCGGAACGCTCAGAGGTCTGAACTGTACGGAGTTAAAGAACAATGAAGAAGTCGTAGCAACGCTATATGAGCGCATTCTCGGACGTGTTTCCGTGCACGATATTATTCATCCGATTACGGGCAAAACCATTGTGAAATCGGGCGAGGAAATTCGCGAAAACGAAGCGCAAATCATTCAGGATTCGCCGATTGAGAGCGTCGAAATCCGTTCGGTATTGACTTGCGAATCGAAGAAAGGCGTTTGCGCAAAATGTTACGGACGAAATCTTGCCACCGGTCAAATGGTGCAAAAGGGTGAGGTTGTGGGTGTTATCGCTGCACAATCCATAGGCGAGCCCGGAACGCAATTAACGCTGCGTACTTTCCACGTGGGCGGTATCGCTGCCAATATCATAACAGAGAATAACTTAACGTCGAAATATGACGGTATTCTCGAAATTGACGAGTTGCGCACCGTCTTTTCGGAAAGCGATAAATGCAACATCGTTGTCAGCCGCCTTGCGGAAATGCACATTGTCGAGCCGACCACGAAAATTGTACTCAACACGCACAACATTCCCTACGGCGCGAAACTGTACTTCAAGCCCGGAGACACGATTAAAAAAGGCGATAAAATCATCGAATGGGACCCGTTCAACGCCGTAATCATCTCGGAAGCAGACGGTAAGATTGCTTTTGAAAACATGGACGAAAACAGTACCTACAAAATCGAAAGCGACGAAACGACCGGTTTGAAAGAGAAAATCATCATCGAATCGAAAGACAAGACCAAGGCGCCGTCGGCGTATATCGTTGATTCAAAGAATAATACGTTAAAGAATTATTCCCTGCCGCTCGGAGCGCACATCACCAAATCGGAAGGCGATATGGTGAGAACGGGCGAGGTGCTCGTGAAAATTCCGCGCGCCGTTGGAAAAACGGGTGACATTACGGGCGGTCTGCCGCGCGTAACCGAGTTGTTTGAAGCGCGTAATCCGTCCAATCCGGCTATCGTTTCGGAAATGGACGGCGAGGTAACTTTCGGCAAAATCAAACGCGGAAATCGCGAAATCATCGTTACGTCTAAATTGGGCGAGGAAAAGAAATATATGGTGCCGCTGTCCAAACAGTTGCTGGTGCAGGAAAACGACTATATCCGCGCCGGAATGCCGCTGTCGGACGGAGCCATCACGCCGTCGGATATTCTGGCGATCAAGGGACCGACTGCCGTTCAGGAATATATCGTGAACGAAGTTCAGGACGTTTACCGTTTGCAGGGTGTGAAAATCAACGACAAACACTTTGAAGTCATCGTTCGCCAAATGATGCGCAAGGTCGAAGTCGTGGATCCGGGCGATACGCGCTTCCTTGAGCAGCAAGTCGTTGATAAATTGGAAATTATGGAGGAAAACGACCGTATCTGGGGCAAGAAGGTTGTTACCGACGGAGGCGATTCCCAAACCATGAAACCGGGACAGATTGTAACGGCTCGCAAACTGCGCGACGAAAACAGTGTGCTGAAACGTAAAGACTTGAAAATCATACAGACACGCGACGCTATTCCTGCGACTACCAATCAGATTTTGCAGGGTATCACGCGCGCGGCATTGCAGACAACAAGTTTTATGTCAGCCGCTTCCTTCCAGGAAACGACGAAAGTGTTGAACGAAGCCGCCATCAACGGCAAGACCGACAATCTCGAAGGCTTGAAGGAAAACGTGATTTGCGGACACTTGATACCTGCGGGTACGGGACAGCGTGAATATGAGCGTATTTCGGTCGGTCTCAAGGTTGAATTTGAAAAGAATGCTTCCTCCCGCTCCCGTTCCAAAGGCGAGGACATGGGCATCAAAATGGAATTTAAAGACTAAATTTTCAAATACTTATGTTGGATAATACACAAAAAGCGTTGATAGCCGTTGCGGGAGATAAGGATTTATGTATTATTCCCAAAATGGCGAACAGGCACGGCTTGATTACCGGCGCCACGGGCACGGGCAAGACTTGTACGTTGCAGAATATGGCTGAAACATTTAGTAGTCAGGGTATTCCGGTCTTTATAACGGACATTAAGGGCGATTTGACGGGCGTGTGCAAGCCGGGGGGCAGCAATCCGAGTTTACAGAAAAGCGTGGAAGCGAACAACTTGAAAGCCAAGGGTTTTGAATATCGCGGGTTTCCCGTTGCCTTATGGGACATCTTCGGCGAACAGGGACATCCGTTGCGCACCACGATTTCAGAAATGGGACCGCTGTTACTCAGTCGCTTACTCGATTTAAACGATACGCAAAGCGCGGTGCTGACCATCGCGTTCCGTATCGCCGACGACGAACAGTTGTTGCTCCTGGATTTGAAAGACCTGCGGAAAATGGTGGAACACATCGGTACGGAAAGAGCCAGATATACAGTCTCTTACGGAAATATTGCACCGGCGAGTATCGGCGCTATTCAGCGCGGTTTGCTCAATCTCGAAGAACAGGGCGCCGACAAATTTTTTGGCGAACCGGCCTTTGATATTTACGATTTTATGCAGACGCAGGGCGGCAGGGGCTTTATCAATATCCTCGAAGCCGATAAACTCATCAATTCGCCGAAAGTTTACACTTCATTTCTGTTGTATTTGCTGTCGGAATTGTACGAACAACTGCCCGAAGTGGGCGATTTGGACAGACCGAAATTGGTGTTTTTCTTTGACGAAGCGCACGTCCTGTTTAACGACATTTCGAAAGCGTTGCTCGACAAGGTGGAACAGGTTGTCCGCCTGATTCGTTCAAAGGGCGTCGGCGTATATTTCTGTACGCAAAATCCTTTGGATGTGCCGGTTACGATTCTTGGTCAGTTGGGCAACCGGGTGCAGCATGCGTTGCGTTCATTTACGCCGCGCGACCAGAAAGCCGTTTCTACCGCGGCGGCGACTTTCCGTCAAAATCCTGCTTTCAACACCGAAGAAGCCATCACGCAATTGGCTGTAGGAGAGGCTCTTGTATCATTTTTAGACGAAAAAGGCAGCCCCAACATGGTGGAACGCGCCGTTATCATTCCGCCCGAAGGGCAGGCGGGTCCTGTCACGCCGGAAGAGCGTCAGCGCATCATGCAGACTTCTCTTTTCTTCGGAAAATACGAGCGAAACATTGACCGGGAATCGGCTTACGAAAAACTGTCCGCCCGCATGGAACAGGCGCAAACCGAACAGCAAGAGGCTGAACGTCAGAAAGAAGAGGCAAAACAGCAAAAGGAACGCGAAAAACAGGAAAAAGCGGAACGCACAGAGCGTGAACGCGCCGAGCGTCAGGCGAAAAAAGAAAAGGATAACAGTCTGATAGGCAGTCTCACCAAATTAGTAACGACACGCGCCAAACGCGAAGCGGTAAACACGGTTTTCAAATTTGGACGGGGCTTGCTTGGCTCGCTTTTGAAGGGGAAATAAGTTCAAAATAACAGCAAAAATTGTTACAAACATCTGTTATACGTCAAAAAAACGGTTCGTTCCCATCAGAACAGAATCGTTTTTTTATTTTGCCCGTATTTTTATTTCTTTCTGATATTTGAATGCCGGATTTAGGTTTTCCTTACTCTTTTTAGATTGCTTTCTGAATTTTGATTATTCGTTTTCTTTCGGATCCGGTCCCCATTCATTTTCTTCGGGTACACCGTCTTCCAATGCCCAAACAAGCAAAATAATATTGCCGATAAGAGGAATAAGAGAAAGCAAGATATTCACACCACTCCTGTCTATGTCATGCAAACGGCGCACACCAACCGCTAAACTCGGAACGAAAACAGCCAGTAGATAAATAAAATGTAAAAACCCCAAACCGTAATATCCCTCTGAGTGAGTAAGTTTCTTCAAAATTGCAAGTAAAATGATGATAATTGTATTGAAAAGGTAAAACATCCAATACTCTTTTCTTCTCGCTCTTCCACTAAAATCTGCATACTGTTCCAAAACTTTTAAATACCACTTCATGATAATAGATTTTTTGTTTTTCCTGCTCTTGCGGCTTTGCAGGTCTTGCCTTTTATAGAATTAATATTCTAATAATTAATATTTTACAAGTGAAATACTCAAATCTTTCAAACCGAAAACTTGTGCAAAGATAAAATATTTTTTAATAGATGAACACTTTTAATAATTTTTTTATACTTTGATTTTGATAAATAGCCTCCTGATTTTTATTTTTTTCGTACCTTTACGGCGCAAAAAGTGGTTATTTTTCGTATAAAATGTTATATTTCAATATTATACAGAATGGAAGGAAACGAATTACTGGTCAAGTTGGAGAACGTTGAGGTCTGCCAGGAAG
>JAITMT010000548.1 GCA_031277235.1 Tannerella sp. | reverse complement strand
CAGTTGGGACCGACGAGCAGCGTCCGGCTATTTTCCTTGCGCATACGGTCGCGCAACACCACCATGTCGCGTACCGGAATCCCTTCGGTGATGCAAATCACCAGGTCAAGGTCGGCAGCCACCGCTTCCCAGATGGCGTCGGCGGCGCCTGCAGGCGGCACATAAATCACGCTAGCGTTGGCGCCGGTCGCTTGCTTTGCCGCCATCACCGATTCATACACTGGAACGTTTTCATATACTTCGCCCGCCTTTTTCGGGTTTACGCCGGCGACGAAACATTCCTTGCCGAAGGCATAATCGCGGCACATGCGGGTATGGAGCAGTCCGGTCTTGCCGGTCATGCCTTGCGTTATCACGCGGGTATTTTTATCTATCAGAATTGCCATTGCTGTTTTCTCCTGTTATTTTAATGTTATGGCTTCAATAATCTTTTGCGCGGCTTCGCCCATGTTGTTTGCCGAAATAATCGGTAGTCCGGACTCTTTGAGCAACTGTTTGCCGCGGTCTTCGTTGCTGCCTTTCATCCGAACGACGAGCGGAACGGACAGTTCCACTTCCCGTGCCCCTGCAATGACGCCTTCGGCTATCGTATCGCAACTCATGATGCCGCCGAAAATATTCACCAGAATGCCTTGGACCTGTTTATTCGACAGCATGATTTTGAATGCGGCGGCTACTTTTTGTGCCGTCGCACTGCCGCCAACGTCGAGAAAGTTGGCTGGCGAACCGCCAAACAGTTTGATGGTATCCATCGTTGCCATTGCCAGACCTGCGCCGTTGACTAAGCAGCCGATGTTGCCGTCGAGCGCAATGTAGGACAAATCAAATTTCGACGCTTCGATTTCAGCCGGATTTTCTTCGTCCGTGTCGCGCAGCGCAACGATGTCGGCATGGCGAAACAGCGCATTGCTGTCGAAATTAAACTTCGCGTCGAGGGCTTTCAGCGTGCCGGAGCCTTCGAGAATGAGCGGATTGATTTCAAGCAGCGATGCGTCCGTTTCCCAAAACGCTCTGAACAGTCCCTGCAACGTCTGTGCAGCCTGCGCAAGCGAAGCGTCGGGGACGCCGATTGCCTGTGCCGCGCCAACGGCTTGAGCCTGCGTCAGTCCGAGGATGGGATCTATCCATACCTTGTGGATTTTTTCCGGCGTTTCGGCGGCGACTTCTTCAATCTCCATGCCGCCTTCGCTCGATACCATCAGACACGGCGTCTGCGTATTGCGGTCAATCACAATTCCGGCGTAAAATTCCTTTTTGATGTCGGCAGCCTCTTCAATCCACAGCCGGCGAACTTTTTGTCCTTCCGGACCGGTTTGGCGGGTAACCAATTGCATTCCCAGCATGGACTGCGCCAGGGAACGTACTTCTTCCGGAGAATGAGCCAGTTTGACTCCGCCGCCCTTGCCGCGACCGCCGGCATGAATCTGCGCCTTGACGACCCACACCGTACCGCCCAGCGCCTCGGCAGCCTGCACAGCTTCTTCCACGGAAAACGCGACCCGACCGCGCGGGACAGGCACGTTGAACGTCTTGAGAATGTCTTTACCTTGATATTCGTGTATTTTCATATCATGATTTTTTTTAATCCGAAAATAATATTAACAGCCTGCAAAGATACGGTAAATTTTTTAATATACCTGCATATTTTTGAAATTTTATTCAAAAAAGAAACATTCCGGGACAAAATTGCCGGTTCAAAATGCAAACCTCAAAATTGATGAAGCGTCTCAACCGTCCTGTCAATATCCTCCTTTTGGATGTAGGTTTGCGTAGAGTGGAAGCGAATGGCGTAGCGTCCGTTTACTTTCGTGTGGGAAAGGTAGGCTTTTCCCGAAGCGTTGACAGCCGCCAGCAGTCGTTCCGAAGCCGAATCGTCGTCGTCGTTCACACGGAACAGCGTGAATCCGAGAAACGGTTTTCGCAACAGCGTAAAACGTCCCGACCGCGAAATCTTTTCAGCAAAATATTCATTGAGAGCGATTTGCTCCCTGAGTCTCCGGCGGACGCCTTCGAGACCGAATCCGCGCAGGACAAACCACAATTTAAGCGCCCGGAAACGGCGACCGAGCGGTATGCCCCAGTCCCTGTAATCGTTTACTAATCCGCGCGTTGCAGTTTTAAGGTATTCGGGAAGGATGTCGAAAGTGCGCACCAGCGATTCGGGATCTTTGATGTAATAGAGCGAGCAGTCAAAATTCGTAAACATCCATTTATGTGGGTTAAATACAAATGAATCAACAAGTTCCATTCCTTCAATCATATAGCGGTATTCGGGCAGCAGGAGCGCTGTTCCGGCAAATGCGGCGTCCACGTGAAGCCACACGTTGTATTTCTGACAGATGGCTGCAATTTCCGGCAACGGGTCAAGCGCGACCGTCCCCGTCGTGCCAATCGCCGCGACCACACAAACCGGCGTTAAACCGGCTGCAATGTCGTCTTGCAAGGCTTTTTCCAATTGTTCGGGAATCATTCGCTGTTCGGCGTCGGTTTCAATCCTGACCAAATTATTCCTGCCGATACCCGCCACGCCAACGCCTTTTTCAACGGACGAATGCGCTTCGGACGAACAATATACGCGAAGTCCACGCGGAACGCCGTCCAAATTTGACCGGAACTGCGTCGCTTTCTCCCTGGCAGTCAGAATAGCCGCCAGCGTTGCGGACGAGGCGCTGTCCTGAATCACTCCCGTGAAAGTTTTCGGAAGTCCGATGGCGTCGGCTACCCATTCGGTCATGCGCTGTTCGAGTTCCGCGGCGGCGGGCGACGTTTCCCACACCATGCACTGCGCGCCAATCGCCGCCGTTATCATCTCGCCGAAAAGCGATTCATACGAACTGTTGGCGGGAAAATAGGCGTGAAACGACGGATGTTGCCAGTGCGTGACACCCGGAAGGATAATCGTATCCAAATCTTGCAGAATACGCTCCATATCTTCTCCCTGAAGCGGTGCTTCCGAAGGAAGTTTGTCGTAAATGTCGCGCGGTTTTACGCTTGACTTGACGGGCAGTTCCCGCAGGCGTCCGAAATATCCGTCCACCCAATCGAGTATCCTGTCAGCCTCTTTTCTGAAATTTTCGCGTTGAATCATTTTTATCTAATTTATAGTGAATAACGCAAAATTGTCGAAAATATTTTATTTCGCAACACAGTTATTCTATTGTTCAATTATTCCATGAAAAATAAAGAATCCTTTCCCGAAACTTGCATTCCGTAAAATTATCATTCTATTTGTGCCCGAATTGTCTTTTCAAAAACAATATGTTTTATAGAAAAATCGGAATAGAGCATTAAATTGTAATCGCTGACAATAAAGTATTTATAGCGGATTTTCAGATGTTTATCCCCTCTCCGAAAATCATTTTTGCAGAGATCGTGCCTTAAAAACACACGGAGATAACTTTTACGGAAGTGTTTTTATGCCGTATATTATACCTCTCCAAAGCCCCACCCCTGCCCTTCTCCTGTGGAGAGAGGTGAGGTAAAACTCATTCCCGATTCTTCGTATCCATCCAAATCGTTACGGGTCCATCGTTCAGCAATTCCACTTTCATATCTGCTCCAAATTCACCGGTCTTCACGTCTTTTCCCAAAAGCGCGGTCAATTCGCGACAAAACGATTCATACAGCGGAATGGCGATTTCAGGCTTGGACGCACGGATATACGACGGTCTGTTGCCCTTTTTCGTCAATGCATGGAGTGTAAACTGGCTGACAATCAATATGTCTCCGTTTATTTCCAACACGGAACGGTTCATCACGCCGTTTTCATCGTTGAAAATACGCAAATGGATAATTTTTTTTGACAGCCATTCTATATCTTCCTGATTATCTGAATCTTCTATGCCCACAAGGATTAACAATCCCTGTTCGATAGACGATTTCACCGTATCATTGATGGTTACCGACGCCCGGCTTATTCTTTGTATTACTGCTCGCATAATATATATTGATTTGAGAATTTGAAGATTTGAAAATTATTTGGGAGAACGGGTGAACGTATGAAGGGGAGAACGGGATTTGAAAATTAGCCCCAGCCATCCCTCCCAAGGGAGGGCTTTTCCCCTCTCTTGTGGAGAGGGGCAGGGGAGAGGTTGAACCTAATTTAAAATTTAGAGCCTTCTCCAATCCTCTCAAGGGAGTAGGGCTGTCAAGTTCTCCCTGAAGGGGAGGAATCAATTTCACAGGGCGTTGCCCTGTGAAATATATCAACGCTCACCGGTCAGGCTGAAAGCCTGAAATCAAAATGATTACGCCTTTGCAGGGCTTAGCTGACGCCCCCCGTCCGGGCACAGGGCGTTGCCCTGTGCTATTGATGGGAAGGCTTTCAGCCTTAGACTTAACACTCCTGCCCAAGAGAGCGGACTTTCCCCCCTCTCTTGTGGAGAGGGGCAGGGGAGAGGTTTAACGTTATTAGAGCCTCCGCCAATACCTCCGATCCGTTCCGTCATTGCAGGCTTGACCCGAATCTTCCAATCCTCTCAACGAATAGGGGATTGCGGGTCAAGCCCGCAATGACGTCTCCATTCAATCCCCCTCCTTCGGAGGGGTTAGGGGAGGCCCCCCTTTCAACGATTTAACCACAATCCCCGCTTTCCTTTTACCGATAAATTCGGTCAATTCTTCCGGCGAAACTTCCTTCAGACGTTTCACGCTTTTGTATTTTTTCAGCAACTCGGTTTTGGTCTTTTCCCCTACCCCTTTGATGGAATCGAGTTCCGAAACGATTTGTTTCTTGCTTCGGACATTCCGGTGAAACGTGATACCGAAACGGTGCGCCTCGTCGCGGAGATGCTGGATTACTTTCAACGTTTCCGACGTTTTATCTAAAATGAGCGGCTCGGGATCGCCCGGATAAAAAATTTCTTCCAGCCGCTTCGCCAGTCCAATCATGGAAATTTTATCCGCCAAACCCAACTTTTGCAACACCGAATACGCCACATTTAACTGCCCTTTTCCGCCGTCAATCACAATCAATTGCGGCAACGGCTTTTCTTCCTCCTGCAGACGCGAATATCGGCGCGTTACGATTTCCTCCATCGTGGCGAAATCATCGGGACCGACTACCGTTTTGACGTGATAATGGCGATAATCCGCTTTCGATGGTTTCCCTTTTTTGAAGACCACACACGCCGCCACCGGACTTGTTCCCTGAATGTTGGAATTGTCAAAACACTCGATTTGCATCGGCAGTGCAGGCAAATGCAGGTCATTTTGAATCACTTTCAACAGACGCGTGTTGCGCTGTTCGGGATTGAATTTATCCGACTGTTTCAGCCGGTCGAATTTGTATTGCTTGACGTTTTGTATGGACAAATCGAGCAGTTTTTTCCTGTCGCCTCTCTGTGGAACCGTAAACTGAAACCGTCTCGAAGAATCAATGTCGGGCAAAAACGGGACGAGGATTTCCCGGGCATTGCTCTGAAATCTTTCCCGGATTTCCACGATTCCCAAACTCAGCAATTCTTCTTTCGGCTCGTTCAGTTTCTTTTTCAACTCCAGCGTATAGACGTGCACCACCGCACCGTTACCGATATGCAGATAATTGATGAAAGCGGATTTCTCGTTTTCATCGAACGAGAAGACGTCAATATCATTCAAATATGGCGTAACAACCGTTGAGCGGGAGCGGTAATTTTCGATCGTTTCGTATTTTTCTTTCAGGATCTGCGCTTCTTCAAACCGTAAATTTTCGGAAAGCGTCTTCATCTGTTCCAGCAACAGTCTCGAAACTTTGGAACTGTTTCCCTTCAGAATTTCCCGGATTTCGGCAATCCGGCTACCATATTCTTCATCGGAAATCAGCCCGATACAGGGCGCATCGCATTTTTTAATATGGTATTCAAGGCAAACCTTGTATTTTCCCTGCTTGATTTGCTCGGGCGCCAGCGGCAGTTTGCAGGTGCGAAGTTTGTAAATATTTTTAAGCATTTGCAACATGATCTTCGCCGTATAGACCGAGCCATAGGGACCAAAATATCGCGAACCGTCCTTGACGATATTTCGCGTATAGGAAACGCGCGGGAAATTTTCCTTTTTGATGACAATCGAAGGATACGTTTTGTCGTCCCTAAGCATCACGTTGTAGCGCGGACGGATTTGTTTTATCAGATTGTTTTCCAGCAAAAACGCATCGTCTTCGGAATCAACCACGAT
>JAITMT010000544.1 GCA_031277235.1 Tannerella sp. | reverse complement strand
GCTCCGGTCGAGGAGAATAATGTCTTGACAGTCAGCGAATACGTACCCGCCGGAAGCGCCGGCAGTTGCAGAATCAGTTTGCTCGGGTCGTTGACGGTCAATGCGTCTTCCTGTTCGACCACCTGTTGCGTTTCCACATTCGTCCATGTGATGCAACTCTGTTCCGTTTCGCCCTCTTCGGGCACGACGCGAATTTTCTTGCCGGTGACGGTAACAGTTTTTCCAGGCGTTATTTCTCCGTTTACGGACCCCGTGGTTGCGTCGGTAACGCCGTCAATGGACGCGCCGCCGTTCTCGAGGTTCAAGCCGTTAAAGGTGCCTTTCACCTGCCGGAGCATCGCCAGCACGGGGTTGGTAACGCGGCTGTTGATGACGCAGGCGTTGCAGCTTTCGTCGAAGTTTTCGTCTTCGTAGAAATTGCCCGTAATGGCGGGTTCGAGCAGGGTAATTTCGTCGTTTACCTTTTCGCCTTCGGCGAGAAATTCGAGTTTCACTTCATTCATCATGCGGTAGATGTTCACCAGAGTATCCTTGCGGTATTCGGTGCGCGTCTGCACGATGCGCTCGGCAAGGTCGTCGAGCGTTTTGGTCTTTTTCGACTTCACTTTCGCGATCTTGTCGTTCGTTTCTTTGGTTACGGTGTTCTCCATCAGATAGTAGAACCATTCGTAGATCTTTTTTGTTGTAGCCATATCATTTAATTATTATGAGTTTGAAAATTTACACCTCACCCCTAACCCCTCTCCAAAAGGAGGGGGGAACAGCACAGGCGACTCCCCCTCGCCTTTTGGAGAGGGGGTCGGGGGGTGAGGTGGTATTCCCTGCAATCCGAACGGATTGAATGTGTTCTAACCCCCAATGAAGCGAAGCGATTGGGGGTGACGGGGATGGTGAAAACGGGTGAACGGATAAACGGAAGAACGGGCTTTCCCCCTCCCTTGAGGGGAGGGTCGGGGTGGGGCTTGAGAGGGGCAGGGGAGAGGTGTTGATACCCCGTAAAAACATGTCCGCAAAGCCCCTTTTTAGCGCCTCTGCTGCATTATCTTGTCGAAAATGAAGTTTTTCGGGGGGGGGGGGGGAATGCGGAAAAACGCACGCAAAGAGCGCTCTCTGCGTGCTTGAAAATATATCTGTTTTTATCTCTCATGTCCATCTTGAAACGTGTTTTTTGGTACTCCCGAATCATTCGAAATCCGCGCCAAAGATAATACTTATTTTTGAATTGACAAGGCAAAATAATATTTTTATTTGAGGATTTGAAGATTTGAAGATTTTGGATAAACGGGAGAACGGGCTGGAAAGGTTTGTGATACGGTTATCCCGGAGATAATTTTCCCTGCGCTTGGAAAAATCAGGTATTTTATGTAATTTTGCGCTCCGAAAACAGCAAAACAGCGAATGGATAAGATTAGAAACTTCTGTATTATAGCGCATATTGACCACGGCAAAAGTACGTTGGCAGACCGCTTGCTCGAATATACCCATACGGTTTCGGGCAAGGATATGCAGGCGCAAGTGCTTGACAACATGGATCTTGAACGCGAACGGGGCATTACCATCAAAAGCCACGCGATACAGATGGAATATGTGTACAGCGGTGAAAAATACATACTGAATCTCATAGACACGCCGGGACACGTGGATTTTTCCTACGAAGTATCGCGCTCGATTGCCGCCTGCGAAGGTGCTCTGCTTATCGTTGATGCGGCGCAAGGCATTCAGGCACAGACGATTTCAAATCTTTACATGGCGATTGAAAACGACCTCGAAATTATTCCGGTCGTCAATAAGATAGACCTTCCGAGCGGAATGCCGGAAGAAGTTGAAGACCAGATTATTGAACTGCTCGGCGTGAAGCGCGAAACGATTATCCGCGCCAGCGGCAAGACCGGAGAAGGCGTTTATCATATTCTGAATCAGATTATTGAACGCATACCGCCTCCCAAAGGCGATTCCGACGCGCCGCTGCAATGCCTGATTTTCGACTCCGTTTTCAATTCCTTTCGCGGTATCATTGCTTACTATAAAGTTGTTAACGGCGTGATTCACAAGGGAGACCTGGTGAAATTCATCGCCACCGAAAAGGAATACGACGCGGACGAAGTGGGGGTTTTGAAACTGGCAATGTCTCCGCGCGACGAGGTGCGCACGGGCGATGTGGGGTATATCATTTCGGGCATCAAAACGTCGAAGGAGGTGCGGGTCGGAGATACGATTACGCACGTGAAAAACTCTGCCAAAGAGGCGATTGCGGGATTTGAAGAGGTGAAGCCGATGGTGTTTGCCGGCGTGTATCCCATCGAGGCGGAAGACTTTGAAAATCTGCGTTCTTCGCTCGAAAAACTGCAACTCAACGACGCTTCGCTGACGTTTCAGCCCGAAAGTTCGGTGGCGTTGGGATTCGGTTTCCGTTGCGGATTTTTGGGATTGCTGCACATGGAAATCGTCCAGGAACGTCTTGACCGCGAGTTCAATATGGATGTGATTACGACCGTGCCCAACGTTTCGTACAAGGTGTACGACAAAAAAGGGAACTGCACGGAAGTGCACAATCCGGGCGGACTACCCGAACCGACACTGATAGAGCACATTGACGAGCCTTTTATCCGCGCGTCCGTCATCACGCAGACGGATTATATCGGTCCGATTATGACCCTGTGCCTCGGCAAGCGCGGCATCCTGATCAAGCAGGAATATATCAGCGGCAATCGCATGGAATTGATCTACGATTTGCCGCTGGGCGAGATCGTTATTGACTTCTACGACAAACTGAAAAGCATCTCGAAAGGCTACGCTTCGTTTGATTATCACCTGCACGATTTTCGTCCGAGTAAACTCGTGAAACTCGATATTCTGCTCAACGGCGAGTCGGTAGATGCGCTTTCAACGCTGACGCACGTGGACAACAGCGTCACGTTCGGCAGGAAAATGTGCGAAAAACTCAAGGAATTGATACCGAGACAGCAGTTCGACATCGCCATACAGGCAGCCATCGGAGCAAAAATCATCGCCCGCGAAACGATTAAAGCCGTCCGCAAGGACGTAACCGCCAAATGCTACGGCGGCGACGTGTCACGCAAACGCAAACTGCTTGAAAAACAGAAGGAAGGCAAAAAACGCATGAAACAGATCGGCACGGTCGAAGTGCCGCAGAAAGCGTTTCTGGCGGTTTTGAAACTGGACTAGAGCAGGGTGATACCGTTTTCTTCGATTCGAATCAGTCGTTTTTTATACAGTCCGCCGATTGCCTGTTTGAAACTTTTTTTGCTGCACGCGAATAGCGCGTATATCTGTTCAGCGTCGGTTTTGTCGTTCACCGGCAGGAAGCCGTTATTTTGTTTTAGCACTTCAAGTATTTGATTTTCAATAAATTCATTTTTATCGTACCCCAACGGATACAGGCTGACGTCAATTTTGTCGTCTTCGCGTACATCCTTGATATAGCCTTTGTGTTTTTCTCCGGTTTTCAGCGGTTTGAAAACTTCGTTATGATACAGTAATCCCCAATGCAAGTTATTGATTATCACTTTGTATCCTAAATCCGTTCTATCGGCTATGATTATATCAACTTCCTGATTTCGTTGATATTCCGGCGGCACGTTGTCGAGAAATTTGTCCAGCCGGGTTGAGGCGGCGATTCGCCGGGTGATATAATCAAGGTAGATATAAACGAGGTAATAATTGCCGACTTTCATTTCTGTTTTTTGCTCCCTGAACGGGACGAGGAGGTCTTTCATGATTCCCCAATCCAGAAAAGCGCCGTTACTGCTTATTTCTTTCACTTTCAACCGGCAAAATTCGCCGACTGTTCCGTAAGGTTTCGCGGTCGTTGCAATCAGTCTGCCCTCGTTGTCGTTGTAAACGAATACTTCCATTTCATCGCCAACTGACTTATTTTTAGGAATATAGCGGGTCGGAAGCAGAATTTCCTTTCCGTCTCCTCCGTCGAGATACCATCCGAAATCTACCGGTTTGACAACTTTCAGCGTATTATATTTCCCTATTTCCAATGCCATAGACGTTACAAAAGTAAGCATATTATCGGCAAATCAAAAAAATATGAACAAAAAAATACTATTTCAAAGATTTTTCCGTTAATACAATCGAAAGAACTAACTATACAAAAAAGCATATATATATATGAGAAAGTTAAAATTTGAATTTCTTTTTTTTATCGTCATGGCAGCGCTCGTGTCTTCTTGCGGCAGTTACAAGGAATCTGCTTATTTTTATGATATTCAGAACTACAAGGAAGATCTTCCATCTGCGGATTATTACGATTCCGAGCCGGTTATCAAGCCTAACGATCAGTTATTGATTGCCGTTTCGGCGCCGTCACTGTATCAGGAAAAGGTTGCACAGTTCAACTTGCCGGTCTCGACATACTTGTCTCCGGGGGAAACAAAGGTTACGCCGACCTCTACCTTTCCGACATATTATGTTGATAGGGAGGGAAATATAAATTTTCCGGTATTGGGAAAACTGAAGTTGTCGGGTATGACCAAATGGGAGGCGAGCGCATATATGGAAAAATTGATTTCCGGTCATATCAATGAAGACGCAATCGTGAATTTGCAAATCGTTTCCTTTAATATTTCAGTTCACGGAGAGGTGTTCAAACCCGGGACGATAGAAGTGAAAAACGACAGGATTTCCGTGCTGGACGCGCTGGGGGCAGCCGGTGGATTAACGATTTACGGCAATCGAAAAAACGTATTGCTGATACGCGACAATAACGGATCCATTGAATATCACCTGTTTGATTTGACGAAATCGGATATTTTCAGTTCGCCGTATTTTTATTTGCGCCAGAACGACGTACTGTTTGTTGACGCCACCAAAACGCGAATGGAAGAGAGCGAATACGGCGTAGCCGACAATTACAGAATGAACCGGATTTCAACACTGGCATCGGTAGTTTCAAGTATCGCAACTTTATTAACCTTACTGTTCATCAATAATAATAAATAATCACAATGAGTACGGAAAACAAAATTCAGAGAAACGAGTTTGAATACCTGAAAGAGACGGCTCTCTTTCTGCTGAAATACTGGTATTATTTTGTTATTACAATGATTATCAGTGTTATAATAGCATTTATTTATATAAAAACCAAGAAGCCGGTTCTGAGCGTTCTTTCCACGGTCAGCCTTCGACACGACGAATCGCTCCTCAGCGGAGCGTCTTTGGGCAAAAGCCAGTCGGTTTTGAGCGCTTTCGGACTGGGAGGAGGTGCGGAAAATATTGAGGACGAATCGTTGAAAATGCAGTCGCAGGGTTATGTGAAGAAGGTCATCAAGGAACTCGGGCTGAATACGGAATACAAACAAATGCAGTTGTGGGGATTGAACAAGAAGAAACTGTATGATAAATCGCCCGTATTGGTGAGCGCCGGCGGAGCAATGGCCGATACGCTTACGCCTGTAATTGTTTTCAAGGTCAATCTCAAGGATGATGTTACAAAAATAAAAATGAAAGTCGGCAGACGAACGATCGGACGCTATGAAATACAATCGTTTCCTTCGGAAATAGAAACGCCTCTGGGCAAGTTCGTCTTTTCAAAATCGGAATATTTTGACCTCTATAAAAAGCCTGTAAATCTGGATATTCTGTATTCGAGTTATGATTTCATGGCGCAAATATACCGTAAAATCATCGAAGTTGATTTCGAGAAAAAAAGTTCCGACTTGATTTATCTGCGAATGATTTCCGAAAATGTGCCCGAAGCGAAAAAAATTATCAATTCATTGATAGCCAACTATAACAGGGAATGGGATAAGGACAAGGACACCGTAGCCAAAAGTACGGAAAACTATATAAGCAAAGTGCTGGAAAGCACGATTGGCAGCCTTTCCAAAGCGGATATGGATATTAGAAATTTCAAAGAGAAATACAACTTGACTGATATTGAAGCCGATGTGAAATATTATTTTGCAGCAAGCGGCGAATTGCAGCCGACCATTCTGGAAGTAACCAGCCAGTTAAAAATGATTGAAATCATCACCGATTTTGTGCAGGATGAAAACAATAAATATGCGATGATACCCTATAACGTATCTGCCAACAATGAAACCCTCATGCAAGTTACGAGCGACTATAACGGAATACTGTCGCAAAGGAACGATATGTACAGCGCAGCCGAACAAAACAAGGGCATAGCAAAAACGCTGGACGCCCAGATTGAAGCGCAGCGAAACGTCCTGATCCAGTCTTTGGACAATTTCAAAAAAGGACTGGAAATCACTCTTAACAATCTGAAAAACAAGGAAAAGGAATTTACATCCAAACTGGGCGATATTCCGGAGATTGAAAAAGACTTTATCCAGTTGAAGAGGGAACAGGAAATACAGCAAGCCGTGTATGTGCTGTTGCTGGAGATGCAGATTGAGACCGGCGTGAAGGGCGTAAGCATTTTACCCAAATTGAAAGTCATAGACGAGCCTTATGCAGAATTGAAACCCGTTGAGCCGAATTTGCTGAAAGTGGGACTTAGCACCTTGCTTTTCGGCGGAATACTGCTGCCTCTATCTGTAATTTATGGCTTTCCGTTGATTAGAACAAACATGAAAAGAAGGAAAAAAAGATAAAAAATGATTCTCTTTGTAATACTCATGATTGCCATTGTTTTATGCACCTTGGATTATAAAATCTCGGCTTTAGTTACCTTTTTCTTCTTTTTGATATCGGGGTTTAATTTAGTTCCAAGCAAAAGAACAGGATATTATTACCTCTGATTGCTTACAAATAGTGCAAAAAAAATCCAGGTATGAAAAATAAAATGAATATAGGAAAACAAGACGTATTGTGGAATTATATTGCTACCATTCTGCAAACCGGAGTAGGCGTTATTCTTTTACCCTTTATATTAAAAATATTTCCGTCAGAAACAGTTGCAATATGGACTATTTTTTCAACTATCATCGTCTTAACCGGGTTATTGGATTTTGGATTCGGACCATCTTTTTCCCGCAATGTATCTTATGTGGTAAGCGGAGTAACAGAATTGAAATCAACAGGTTACCAAGTTATTTCATCCGAAAACAATGAGATAGACTACGGTTTATTCAAAGGGTTAATTAATGCCATGCGCTGGTTTTATTCCCGTTTGGCAATTTTGTTGTTCTTGCTATTATCTACAGTTGGCACTTATTATATTTACACGATTTTGCAAACTTATACAGGCAATCACAGAGAGGTTTATTTTGCATGGATTATTTTGTGCTTGATTAACACCTATTCGCTTTACACGCTGTATTATGACTCCTTGCTGTCCGGGAAAGGATTAATTAAGCAGGCAAAACAGATACAGGTCATAGGGCAAGGAGTTTATTTAATGGTTGCCGTTGTAATGATTTTGTTGCATTTCAATCTGATTGCCATTGTCAGCGCTCAAGCTTTGTCGCTCATAATACGAAGAATATTGTCTCATCGAGCCATTTATACGGTTGAATTAAAAAAAATGCTTGATAATGCCATAGCAAAATCGCGGAAAGATTTTATCAAGCCGATATTACCCAATGCTGTCAAATTGGGAATAACAGCTGTCGGGTCCTTTATGGTTTCTCGCTCTGCAGTCCTTGTAGGAGCGTTTTATTTGTCGTTAAACGATATTGCTTCATACGGTATAACCATACAGATTATTGGAATCATTGCTGGTATTGCAGGAGTATATTTGATTACTTATCTGCCTCAAATTGCGCAATACAGAATATCAAATAGCATTTCTGCCATTCGAAAAATTTATCTGCGCGGCTGCGGAGTGATGTTGTTAACCTTTATCGTTTGCGGACTTGCATTCTTACTTTTTGGAGATTGGACTTTAGCACTGATACATAGTAAAACACTATTATTGCCTCAATCGTTTATTGCAGTGGCTCTACTTATTTATTTCTTAGAAACTAATCATGGTTTTGCAGGGAATATTTTAATAACAAAAAATGAGGTGCCTTTTTTTAAGGCATCTTTATTTGCCGGCTCTGTTACATTGATTTTGTTATTTGTGTTTTTTAATTTTACCCGGTTGGGTATATGGAGTATGATTTTAGCACAGGGAATTGCACAAGGTATGTATCAAAATTGGAAATGGCCAATGGTTGTTGCTAAAGAATTGAATATTTTTCATGAATCGAAAAAATTGTCAGAATAATATGAAAAAGATAATAAATAAAATAGAAAATCCCTATTCCTGTTTGAGAGTTGGTTTTTTTGAAATAATACGATTAAGAAACACAACAGCAACTTTAAGTCCGTTTTGGTATATTTACGGATTAAATGAAATATTCTTGGAAGAAGTATATGAGTTTATTTACATTAAAGAGGCTTGGAATAATCAACCTAAACCTTATGTAAATGCGAGAAATTCCTGTTATGATTTACAGTTAAATATTTTTGGTTACCGATTATGAATATAGCATTTACTATTTGTTCAAATAATTACCTGGCACAAGCCAAAGTGTTGATTGATTCCATCATTGAACACTCAACCGATATTAAATTATACATTGGACTGTGTGATGAAAAATCAGATAAAGTTGATTATTCTGTTTTCAATTGTGAGGTAATAGTAGCCAAAGAAATTGGAATAGAGAACTTTGATTCTTTATGGAAAAAATACGACATAATTGAACTTTGTACTTCAATTAAAGCGTCTTTTTTCAAATATTTGATGGACAAAAATCCCAATGCTGACTTTATTTATTATTTTGATCCGGATATTTGTACATACCAAAGTCTTAATGTTTTAAATAATGAGTTTGAGGACAATACGGATATTCTTCTAACACCGCATATTATTACGCCTATTCCATTAGATGGAAAAATACCAGGTGAAAATGCCTTTCTAAATTGCGGTATTTATAATCTTGGATTTTTAGGATTAAGAGTCTTATCCCCTAATTCTAAAAAACTATTGGACTGGTGGGAAAAAAGAACTCTAACTATGGGATTTAATAAAACGCAGGAAGGCTTATTTGTTGATCAAATTTGGATAAATTTAGTACCTTTGTATTTTGAGAAAGTAAAAATAACAAAAAAAATGGGTTATAACGTTGCTCCCTGGAATTTGCATGAGCGACATAATATTACAAAAATATCCGATGGAAATTATATTATGCCGGATAACTCAAAATTCGTTTTTTATCATTTCTCCAGTTACAAATATAAGTTACCAAATTTATTATCAGTTTATTATAACAGATATACTTTTGAAAATATACCTCAATTGGTAGAATTATATGAAACTTACCACAATAAATTGATAGCTAATAATATTTCCGTTCTTTCGCATATAAAATGTGTTTATATGGAAAAGAGGGATAAAAGTATAAAAAGGATATTGTATAAAGCGATAAAGTCATTCATATGTTTTATTCTCAGTATATTAAAGATAAAAAAGTTATAGGAAAAACAGGAACTCTTTTATTTGAGTTGTAAAATAAGAAAAGATATGTTTTTTATAGGATTGGTCATTATAGCAATTGTTTTGTATATACGGGATTTAAAGATTTCGGCGATGATTGTATTTTTCTTTTTCGTAACGTCGGGATTTGACCTTATACCGGAAGACGTTACCAAACTTGCATTTTTTTCAAAAGGAATGGACTATGCCATAATGATTCTGGCGGGAATCGTGTTTCTCGAAAGCCTGTACGATTTCAGGAAGTTTTGGAAACCGGATTTTTTTACCAAATATCTGATAATGCTGGGCGTTTTCCTGTTGCTCTGCATTATTTACAGTTTGGTTGTGTTGCATTTGGAGTTTGCGGGGGTATTTCGTACCGTCCGTTATCTGTTTCTCTGGGCGGCTTGGTTCGTATTCAGGAATATGGATAAGAGAAGGCTGGTACAGTTATCTGTTGTATTGTTTTATGTAACAGTCGTTTGTGCCGTACTTTATCTGTTGCAGATTTTCTTCAACCAAAGCATTTTGAATGAGGGAGCAGTTTCAAAAGCCGAAATTTTTGGAATCGTATTTCCCCGATTCTATAATCAACCGTCAATGTTGCTCTTTTTCGTATTTGTGGCAATTTTCCGCAATCCTTCCCATGGCGTCCTGAAAATCATTACGACAGCCATATTGGTAGTTGCCGTGTTGGGCGCTTTTCATCGAAGTCTGACCGGATTTTTCTTTTTCTCGTTGTTTCTGGGCTTTATCCTGTTGCTTCCCCGTTTGCAAAGAATAAGGATTTTGACGGTTTCAGCCATCTTGATAAGTGTTCTCATCGTATTCGGAGGCTATCGTTTTATGAAATCAAGAACTTATGCGGATATTCAGCATGTAATGGCGGGAGAGTTTATGGATTTGGAATCGGGCATTGATATTGAAGATATGCAGAAATCAACCTTTACGTTTCGACTGATGCACCTGGTTGAACGCAACATGTATTTGCTGGAGCATCCCAAAGCCATGTTGATAGGAGCGGGATTAATGCCGGAAAAGTCCAAACAGACAGGTAAAATGTTCAGTTTTGATGTGGGATTGATGGAAGAATTGACCAGCGAGACTGTGCAGGTTGATACGGGAGATATTGCCTATTCCGTGCTGTTGATTCGTTTCGGCTATCTCGGAACGGCGCTTTTCGTTTTGCCGTTGATTATCCTGACCGTTTATTTTTACAGGAGGAAACACGACAAACTGGCTTTGCTGTCTTTTTCGTACATGATTATGATATTCGGACTGTCGTTCTTTTCCGCCAACTTGACCAATCCGCTAACATTCCTGTTGCCGATGCTCGGATTTCATATCATCAGCCGATCAGACGTTGAACCGGTAAAAATGGATTCTATATTGATAAAAAAATAAGGATGGATACGAATATCAAAATATCTATTATTACTCCGTCTTACAATCAAGGAGAGTTTATAGAACGGACAATTCAATCAGTGTTGAATCAGACATATAAAAACATTGAATACATTATCGTGGACGGAGGGTCAACCGACAATACCATGGAAATCGTTAATTGTTATCGTAACCGTATTGACATTGTTATCAGCGAAAAAGACAAAGGGCAAAGCGATGCCATTAACAAGGGGTTCCGATTGGCAACCGGCAAGTTGGCAGGTTGGATTAATTCCGACGATATTTTATATCCCGATTGCGTAGAAAAAATCGTAGAACTATACCGGCAACATCCCGACGGCAGCATTTATTATCATAGTTTCAACGAATGGATAGACAAATACGGGAATACGCTGAAAGTTTATCAGCATATTATCCCTGATAAGGAACATTTATTAAAAATGAATTACGATGTTATCCAGCCGGGTTCGTTTTATAATACTGAAATGCTCTGTAAAGTCAATTATCTTGACATTAATAATCATTTTTGTATGGATTTGGATTTGTGGCTGTATTTGTTGGACGAAGGACCGATATATTGCACAAAAGATTTTCCCCGTAGCGGATTCAGAATACACGAAGGTACGAAAACTAGTACTTATCGCTTGAAATTTTTGACAAATATTTATCGGGTTTTGAAAAAACATCATGCCAACCGGTATTATCCTACAATGAGACACATATATTATCAATTTTGTAAAGGTATAATTAAAAAAATATTGACGGGGAAACAATGAGAGTTATTCATGCCATCTATTCGTTTACTATCGGCGGTTCGGAAACCATGCTTGTTGATATCATTAATGAGCAATGCAACGAAGCGTCAGTTAGTCTGATTATCGTAAACGATAAAATGGACAGGAATTTGTTGGACACGATTGATAAACGGGTAAATGTCTTTTTAATCAACAGACGTGAAAGTAGTAAAATTCAATTGCTGTCCGCTTTTTTCAAAATAAATCAAATCGTCAATAGAATAAATCCCGATGTGATCCATTGCCACGACAATAAACTTTTTCCTTTTTTCATCCGGAGGCAAAGAAAAAGCTGCCTTACTATCCACAGTGTTAATCTTTCTGTCGTTTTTCTTAAACGTTATCGTCGGATTTTTGCCATATCCGCCGCTGTGCAACAAAATATAAAGAAGATATCGGGAATAAATGCTCAAATCGTTTTGAATGGAATTAAGATTGATCAATATAAGCCGCGGGTAAATTTTGATTTTGATCCGGGAAGAGATGAGTTCAAAATCGCACAAATCAGCCGCTTGTGTCCTGAACAGAAAGGACAGCATATTGCTATTCAAGCGATGCGCCTGTTAAAAGAACAGAATCCGAACCGGAATATCAGATTGTATTTTATTGGCGGAGGTGAAGCCTTAGCGGAATTGAAAGAATTAGCCGTTCGGTACGCCGTTCAACATCAAATTGTTTTTGAAGGAGTTGCGGACAGAGACCGGATAAAAAATAACTTGCGAGATTATCATGTATTGATACAGCCATCTTTGATTGAAGGATTCGGTCTTACGATTATCGAAGGTTTTGCCTGCGGTTTGCCTGTTATTGCAAGTGATTTGGACGGACCGGGAGAAATCTGCCGACTACTGGATGCCGGTTTATTGGCTCGTCCCGGCGACCCGGTGGATTTAGCAGAAAAAATATACAATGTTTATCAATCGTATCTGTCCAACACCTTAGAGAAGGAGGACTACATGTTGAAAGATAAAAACCAATTGAAAATCTTTGATATTCAAACGACAGCAAAAACATACCTGGAAAATTACAAAATGAATTCATAAAATAGTTGTTATGTATTTAATAAAAAAGCGTATTTATCAAATCACTCATTGTTCACAAGATATAACAGATGAGTTTGAGAAATCAATTCTTTCCGATAATGCGGTAAAGGAGGTAAAACCAAATTCTCAATTATGGTTTCTTCCCCTGTATTACTTTGATAAAATTACCCGAAAACTGGGAGTACATTTTACAGAGATACTCGCCAAGCTTTTCGTCCTTGATTCGTCGGATAAGCAAGACGCTTATTTTGTCGTGATGATGGGTGAAGATTTCAATAAATTATATCCCTATGCATTTCTGAACAGGAAGAGACGGTATGTTTATTTTTTTGATGCATGGGAAAAAATTCAGCCGGAACTGATCAATTTCATCCGGAGATGTAAAGTCAATCAGGTGTTTGTGTCGGCTTCCCAGGCTGTAAACGACTTGAATGAAAAATTGAGACAGCCTCTTGCACATTGGATCCCTGAAGGAATTGATGTTTCTGAGTATAGGCAAGTTCCATACGACCAAAAAAACATTGACGTCATCCAAATCGGAAGAAAATACGATTGGTATCACGAACGGATTTTACCCTTTTTCGACGAAACAAATAAAGTGTATCTGTATGAAAAGACAAAAGGTGAAATTATTTTTCCGAATCGGGAAGATTTCATCAACGGATTGGCAAGATCGAAAATATCCATTTGCTTTCCGTCGAATATCACGCATCCCGAACGAACCGGGACGATAGAGACCATGACCAATCGTTACTTGCAGTCTATGGCATCCAAATGCCTTATTGTCGGGCACACACCTTTGGAGATGTTCGAATTGTTTGATTACAATCCTGTAGTAGAAATCAATAGAGAGATGCCGGTGAAACAGTTAAAAACAATTCTCGACCATTATTCGGACTATATTCCGCTGATTGAGAAAAATTATGACGCCGTATTGAAACATCATACATGGAAAAATCGGTGGGAGCGGATAAAAAGTCTGCTATCGAAGAATTGATAATAGAAACGAATAGAAAACGAGCGCAGCATTTGATGAAAGTATTAACGATAACCAATAGGAGGGAATTATCACCTTTGACGATATGAAATCCCGGATTCAGGTCGGATAAGTCAATTCGCTGATTTTTACCCGATCAATTTCTTCTGCAAATTATAGATCTTTGCTTTCTGATTTTGAAAGAATGCCGGACGCTCCCGTACGGATGAACCGCTTGGCAAAACAGATTTGTCCATGATGTATTTTACCCATCTTTCCGTTTCTTCGCAAAACATGGGATTGGATGTTACGATGCTTTTGACCGTGTATAACCTGATAGCCACCGCCGTATTTTCTTCAGTTTTCAAGAGCATAAAGTTGTTTTCAGAACTGGTAGCGCTGTAATACAGTTTAAGGTTGCCTTTATTTTCCTTCTTACCGGTCTCTACCCATTTTTCTACATTTTCAACACTCTCGTGTAATTGATTGAATAACAGATCCAACATTTCTTCCTGACTTCGACAATGCGTCACCCAAAATTATCTTCGTTAGAATGGAGTACTCCTACAATTTGATATTTGAAAATCTTCTGTACCCCCCTACAGGATGCAAAAAATATTCTATTTTTGCTCGCGTCACCCAAAATGGTGACACGAATTTTTCAAAACACTGATTTTTAGATATTGGTAAAATTACCAAAATAAAAGTGTCGAAGTCAGGAGTAGCGGACGCTACCGCGAGTTGAGAACTGTCGGAGTCGGTTCCGACGAAAAAGAG
>JAITMT010000408.1 GCA_031277235.1 Tannerella sp. | reverse complement strand
CCGGAAAGCAGATTGACGTGAGCGCCAAGCCCGGTACAAAAGAGTTTATCGAACTCTGGACGCCGTTCCTGACGGATTTCCGCAAACATTTAGACGAAAAGGGATGGTTGAAAATCACCAATATCGCCATGGACGAGCGTTCGCCCGAGGACATGAAAGCCACGCTTGACCTGTTGCAGAAAGTCGCTCCCGAACTGGGCGTTTCGCTCGCCGACAATCATAAAAGTTACAAACAGTATCCCTATTTGAAAGATATTTGCATAGCGTTCGGAGCCGAATTTGAAGCCTCCGACCTTGCCTACCGCAAGCAGAACGGCTTGACCAGCACGTATTACGTATGCTGTGCAGACAAATTTCCCAACGTGTTCACCTTCTCCGACCCCGCCGAAGGCGCCTATATCGCCTGGTATGCCACCGCCGCCGGACTGGACGGTTTCCTGCGCTGGGCATACAATTCGTGGGTGGAAAATCCGGTCATTGATTCCCGTTTCCGTGCCTGGCCTGCCGGAGACACGTATATCGTTTATCCGGACGCACGCAGTTCCATCCGTTTTGAACGCCTGCGCGAAGGGATACAGGACGCCGAAAAGATTCGGATACTGCGCGAACAGTTCTCGCAATCCTCCGACGGCGACGCGCCCGAAAAACTGGCAAGACTGAATGAAGAACTGGCAAAATTCAATATTCCCGGCATTCCGACAACGCCATGCAGCGAAATGTTGCAACAGGGAAAAAAGATATTGGAGGAATTGAGCCGGTAGAAAAAAATCCACCGGGTCAAAAACTGTTGTGCGATGTTGGAGTGGACGTCAATTACAAACGCTACCTACGAGTTTATCACTCCGCACGGGAAAAAATTCCTGATTCATTTACGATCACACCGGACGAATGAAAAGGTGTTGCTTCCGTGGATGACAATATCGGGCGTTCTGCAACAAACGGATGAACCGGAATTACTAAAATTCTATAATTCAGATATTATAAAAGATAATCGCTACATTTTTCGTTTATTTTATATCATATTGAACATTTTTTTACTGTAAAAAAAACATTTTGACAATAAAGATGATTGTTTTTCCGGAAATATTTGTACCTTTGCGCCCGAAATTTATGAAAAAATAGAAACAGACGCCTATGAAAGTACAAGCAGTTTTAGACAATTTAAAAAGCAGATTTCCGAATGAACCGGAATATCTTCAAGCAGTTAGAGAAGTTTTGGAATCTATCGAAGAAGTTTACAACGCTCATCCGGAGTTTGAAAAAAACAACCTGATTGAACGGCTTTGTATTCCGGATCGCATTTTTTCCTTCCGCGTTACGTGGATGGACGACAGGGGAAATGTGCAAGTCAATATGGGATACAGGATACAACACAACAACGCCATCGGACCCTACAAGGGAGGAATACGCTTTCATGCGTCGGTCAATCCGTCCATTTTGAAGTTCCTCGCATTTGAACAGACGTTCAAAAATTCGCTGACGACCCTTCCCATGGGCGGCGGCAAGGGCGGGTCCGACTTCAATCCGAAAGGGAAGTCAAACGCTGAAATCATGCGTTTTTGCCAGGCATTCATGACCGAATTGTGGAGATACATCGGTCCGGAAACCGACATTCCCGCCGGCGATATCGGCGTGGGCGGACGCGAAGTCAGTTACATGTACGGCATGTACAAAAAATTAGCCCGCGAACACACCGGAACGTTCACCGGCAAGGGAATTGAGTTTGGCGGCTCGCTGATTCGTCCCGAAGCGACCGGTTACGGAAATATCTATTTTCTGATGAACATGCTGAAAGCAAAGGGTATCAGCGATTTGAAAGGACAGGAAATCGCCATTTCGGGATCGGGAAACGTCGCAACCTATACTGCCGAAAAGGTGCTGCAAATGGGCGGAAAAGTCGTTACCCTGTCCGACAGCAACGGCTATATATATGATCCTGACGGTATTGACAGGGAAAAACTGGATTACGTCTTTGAACTGAAGAACTTATATCGTGGACGCATCAAGGAATATGCGGAAAATTACGGCTGCAAATATGTGGAAGGCGGTCGTCCGTGGGGCGAAAAATGTACGATAGCCTTGCCCTCGGCTACGCAAAACGAACTGAACGGCAAAGAGGCGGAAATGCTTGTCAAAAATGGTTGTATCGCCGTTTCCGAAGGCGCCAACATGCCCTCCACGCCGGAAGCGGTTGATGTGTTCTTGAAAAATAAAATCCTCTACGCTCCGGGTAAGGCGGCAAATGCGGGCGGCGTATCCGTTTCGGGTCTCGAGATGACGCAGAACGCCATGAAACTCAACTGGTCACGCGAGGAAGTGGATCAGAAACTGCATGGAATCATGCAAAGCATCCATGACGCCTGCGTGAAATACGGAACCGAAGCCGACGGCTACGTCAACTACGTAAAAGGCGCCAATATCGCCGGATTTATGAAAGTCGCCAAGGCTATGATAGCGCAGGGGATACTTTAGCCCTCCCCTAACCCCTCCGAAGGAGCAAGGCTATTAAGTTCTAAAATAAACCGATGTCATTTTGACATTCCGTACGGAATGCAACCGACAACGGAAAATATTTTCTACCGGGCGATAATCCCTGACGGGATTAGAACTTAACAGCCCTGCTTTTGGAGAGGGAGACGGAGGGAGGTAAGGTGAGAACGGAAAAACCGGCGCATGTAACACCGTAGGGGCGTATGGCATACGCCCTGCTAAAAACGGTTTCGGAGGCAACACGGGAGGCGTATGCCATACACCCCTATGACCGCTTCGCGGTCGCATATTTATAGCCGGACATTGTTACGAATATGTACGACCCCGACGGGGTCGCATAAAAACGAAAAACCTCGATTGCCGTGTCAAAAAAAACATCATGAGAGGCTTTTTACGCTATTCCTGCAAGTAAATTGTCGCATGCAAAATCAACCGATTCCTGACACTGCTAAAATTTTTCAAAAAAAGTTGCCGTTAATTTTGTTTTTTACAAATTTAGCCGTACATTTGCAACGGTTTTTGCAAGGAAATCTTACTTATAAATATTGTTTAGCAATGAAAAACACTGCCATACCGACTCGGATATTCAGGTTCTACCTCGAAGGATTCAAATCAATGACCTGGGGTAAAACATTGTGGATTATTATATTGATTAAACTTTTTATCATGTTCGTCATATTGAAAATCTTTTTCTTTCCGCGCTTCCTGAATCAGTTTGATTCGAACGCGGAAAAGGAACAGTACGTTTCAAAAGAATTGATAGACAGAGCTTTAAAACCTTAAAATATATATGTTATATGATTGAAAATTTGGATACTTCACTGGTGGATTGGTCGAGAGCCCAATTTGCCATGACAGCCATGTATCACTGGCTGTTCGTTCCCCTCACGTTGGGGCTTGGATTGATCATGTCTATAATGGAGTCTCTCTATTACAAGACAGGAAATGTATTTTGGAAGAATACGGCGAAATTCTGGATGAAACTGTTCGGAATCAATTTCGCCATTGGCGTCGCGACGGGTATCATCCTCGAATTTGAGTTCGGGACGAACTGGTCGAACTACAGTTGGTTTGTGGGCGATATTTTCGGCGCTCCGCTTGCCATCGAAGGGATTTTGGCTTTCTTCATGGAAGCGACGTTCATTGCGATCATGTTCTTCGGCTGGGAAAAAGTGAGCAAGGGCGCGCACCTGGCTTCGACCTGGCTCACGTGGATTGGCGCAACGCTTTCGGCGCTGTGGATTCTCGTGGCGAACGCATGGATGCAACATCCTGTGGGTATGCAGTTTAACCCCGAAACCGTACGCAACGAAATGAATGATTTCTGGGCGTTACTGCTGTCGCCGTATGCCATTGACAAGTTTTTCCACACCGTTATTTCGAGTTGGACGGTGGGAGCGGCGTTTGTGGTCGGCATATCGGCATGGTTCCTGCTCAAGAAGAGACAGACGGAATTTGCGCTCAAGAGTATGAAAATTGGCGCGATTGTCGGGCTTGTGGCTATCATAATTGTATGGTACACAGGAGATTCCGGCTCTAAAAACGTGTCGAAATATCAGCCGATGAAACTGGCTGCGATGGAAGGTCTTTACAACGGCGGAGAGGGCGTAGGTCTCATAGGAATCGGTATTCTGAATACGGAAGCCCAGACGGTGGAGCCTGCTATCCGTTTCCCGAAATTGCTGTCATGGCTTGCCAAGGGCGATCCGAATGCTTACGTGCCGGGTATCAACGACCTGCTGAAAGGCGGTTATCCGACGGAAGGCAAACCGGCGCTGTCGGCAGACGAGAAAATCGCGCGCGGCAAGGCTGCCATCCAGGCGTTAGCCGATTTCCGCATCGCCAAAGACAATAAAAACGAAGCCGACGCTGCCATAGCCAAAGCCGCATTGGATAAGGATTTTGAGTACTTCGGATACGGCTATATCAAAGAGGCGAAAGACTTGATTCCGCCGGTGGCGCTGACTTTCTATTCATTCCACCTGATGGTAATTCTGGGCGGATTTTTCCTCGTGCTGTTTATCGTAGTCCTTTTCCTGATAAGGAAAGACAAAGTTTTGAAACACAAATGGTTGCAATGGGTAGCCTTGTGGTCTATACCGCTGGCGTTCATTGCGTCGCAGGCGGGCTGGGTTGTAGCCGAAGTCGGTCGCCAACCCTGGGCGATTCAGGACATTTTGCCCGTTACGGCTGCCGTGTCGAAACTCTCGTCTGCATCGGTGCAGACTACGTTCTTCGTGTTCCTGCTGCTGTTCGCGGTCTTGCTGGCTGCGGAAATCGGGATTATGGTGAAAGCAATTAAAAAAGGTCCGAATCTGGCGGCCGAAAATACTAACTCTTAAAAAGATACTACGATGGATTATACATTTCTTCAACATTACTGGTGGTTACTCGTATCGCTGCTTGGAGCGATTCTGGTGTTTCTGCTGTTCGTGCAGGGCGGTCAATCCCTGTTGTTTACATTGGGAAAAGACGAGATGGAGCAAAAAATGCTCGCCAACTCGACCGGTCGCAAATGGGAATTTACGTTTACGACGCTCGTAACCTTCGGAGGCGCATTCTTTGCGTCGTTTCCGCTGTTTTATTCCACCAGTTTCGGAGGCGCCTACTGGGTATGGTTTCTGATTCTGTTATGCTTTGTGATTCAGGCTGTTTCCTACGAATATCAGAGCAAGCGCGGCAATCTGCTGGGTAAGAAAACCTATCAGATATTCCTGCTGCTCAACGGAATACTGGGTCCCGTACTACTCGGAACGGCAGTCGGCACTTTCTTCAACGGCGCGGAGTTTATCGTAAACAAAGCGCAACTGACCGACGTCGGAATGCCCGTCATTTCGCGCTGGGCAAACCCGCTGCACGGTCTCGAAGCCGCTTTGGTTTTTTGGAATCTGTTCCTGGGACTGGCTGTGTTTTTCCTTTCCCGCGTGCTGGCGATCCTTTATTTCATCAACAACATCAATGACGAGACGATTTTGGCGCGTTGCCGCAAACGACTGCCGATCGAAACAGGTCTGTTCCTCGTGTTTTTCCTTGTATTCCTGGTGCGTTTGCTGTTGCAGGACGGTTTCGCGGTAGATCCCGATACGCAGGTTATCTCCATGGAACCCAATAAATATTTGCATAACTTCCTGGATATGTGGTATGTAACGGTGGTATTGCTGGCAGGCGTCGTACTGGTGCTTTACGGCATCGCCACGTCGTGGTTTGCCAAAAGTCGCAAGGGAATCTGGTTTGCAGGTACGGGTACGGTGCTGACAGTCTTGGCGTTACTGCTCTGTGCAGGCTGGAACAACACGGCATACTATCCTTCGGTGACGGATTTGCAGAGTTCGCTGACGCTTACGAACAGCAGTTCCAGTCAGTTTACGCTGAACGCGATGTTCTATATTTCGTTCTTCATCGTTCCGGTGCTCGTTTATATCTTTTTCGCATGGCGAGCGCTTGACATTCACAAGATTACGAAAAAGGAAATGGAAGGTAACCAACAGACTTACTGATAATTTTTTTCAGAACAGACAAGACAGGGCGGATATTTTCTGCCCTGTCTTTTTTGTGTTTTGAAGGTATTATCCGCGTACAAGTCTTGCGAACTTTAGCAAATGACATTGCAGTTATGAAACGCCTTTGCAGCAAATTTTAGAAACATTTGGCAAAGTTGCGGGAAAAAACTATCTTTGTATCCGTTTTCAACAAACTTTGAACGTTAAACTTTGAATATAAAAAATATGGGTTTTATAAAAGAATTTAAGGAATTTGCGATGCGCGGCAATCTCATTGACATGGCTGTCGGCGTGGTGATTGGCGGGGCTTTCGGAAAAATCGTTTCGTCCATCGTGGCAGATATTGTGATGCCGGTAGTCAGCATTTTAACAGGTGGTTACGATTTTACGAAATTGAAATACGTTCTGAAACAGGCTGTTATGGAAGGCGATAAAGTGGTAACGCCTGAATTGGCGCTCAATTACGGCTCTTTCATTCAGGTAACACTTGATTTTCTGATTGTTGCGTTTGCCGTTTTCCTGGTGATCAAGGTTATCAACAAAATACGCCGGAAAAAGGAAGCACAGCCGGCTGCGCCTGCCGAAGACATCGTTTTGTTGACCGAAATAAGAGATCTGTTGAAGAATGAAAAAAGATAAACCGCTGATTCTCATTACAAATGATGACGGAGTCGGAGCCAGAGGTCTCAAGGCGATCACTGAATCTCTTCGACAAATAGGTGATATTGTGGTCTTTGCACCCGACAAACCGCAATCGGGCATGTCGTGCGCCATTACAACCGAAGAACCTCTTTATTACGAGTTACTTGGCGAAAGCGACGGTCTGACGGTGTACAGTTGTTCGGGAACACCGGTTGATTGCGTAAAACTGTCTTTGAATGAGATACTTACGAGAAAACCCGACCTGCTTGTTTCAGGCATCAATCACGGGGGAAATCACGCGCTTTCGATTCATTATTCGGGCACGATGGGTGCGGCTTTTGAGGGTTGCGTTTTTGAGGTGCCTTCGATCGGTATTTCGCTGTATAATTGCAGAATAGGAGCGGATTTTTCGGAAGCGTGCAGGGTCGGAAAAGCGATTGCGGAGAAAGTGTTACAGACAGGTTTGCCGCATGGTACTTATCTGAATGTCAACGTCCCCAACGTGAAAAAAGTACAGGGTATCGTCCCTGCCCGTCAAACCGCCGGACGCTGGGTGCGCGAGTACTATAGAGAAATTACGGCTGACGGTAAAACAATTTACTGGTTGACAGGCGATTATGAAGTTTCAGGCGCTGAATATCCGGACAACGACGTCAAATTATTGGACGAAGGCTACGCAACAGTAGTTCCATGCAAAATAGACGTAACGGATTACGCTTATCTTCAGACTTTTAGCTTGATATGAAATATTATTTTATAGCCGGCGAAGCATCGGGCGACCTTCACGCTTCCAATTTGATGAAAGCGCTGAAAATAAACGATATAAAGGCGGAATTTCGCTTTTTCGGCGGTGACTTGATGGCTTCGGTCGGGAACGGTACGCTTGTGAAACACTATCGCGAGATGGCGTTTATGGGCGTTATCCCCGTGTTGCTGAATTTTCGTAAAATCATGCGGAATATGCAGATTTGTCGCACTGATATTCAGGCATATAACCCCGATGCGGTGATATTGGTAGATTATCCCGGATTCAATTTGAAAATCGCCGAATTTGTCAAAAAACGCCTGCAATGTCCTGTTTTCTATTATATTTCGCCCAAAATCTGGGCTTGGAAGAAGTACAGAATCAAGACGATAAGGCGATATGTGGACAAAATGCTGTGTATCTTGCCGTTTGAAGTGGATTTCTACAAATCGCTTGATTATCAGGTTAATTATGTGGGAAATCCGACTGTTGATGAAATCCGTACCTTTTTATCCGAACATCCCGAAAATCGAAATGCTTTTTTGTCGGATAACAACCTGAATAATAAGCCAATCATAGCCGTTTTAGCAGGAAGTCGAAAGCAGGAAATCAAAAAGAATCTGCCGACAATGCTGGCTTCTGTTAAGCAAAATTTTGAATATCAAATAATTATCGCAGGAGCGCCAGGACTGACAATGGCAGATTACAGTCCCTATATAACAAGTAAGGACGACGTAAAAATTGTTTTTAACAAAACATACGAATTACTTCAATACGCTGATATTTCATTGGTTACGTCGGGAACGGCAACACTTGAAACGGCGCTTTTCAACGTGCCGCAAGTCGTTTGCTACCACGTGAGCGGCGGCAAATTAGTCAATTTCATATTCAACCGCTTTTTTCAGGTACAATACATCTCGCTGGTCAATCTCATTGCCGGAAAAGAAGTTGTAAAAGAACTTTTTGGCGCCGGATTTTCGATAAAAAGTATTCAAAATGAGGTAAATAGCCTGTTGAACAACAGCGAATATCGCGAAAAAATGCTCGAAGGTTACAGAGAAGTAGCGACTAAACTCGGAACGCAGAATGCGCCCGAACGTGCTGCCGAAATGATAAATCTTTCTTCCAAGAAAGAAATTTCCACCTGATTTTCCAAACGGAACAGCCTCAGTATCTTTGCCCTGGAAAAAAAGGAGCCGGGATTCTGTCAAATGTTGTATATTTGCAGAGAACCGGGAAAGGGCGGTAAGGGAAAAACAACCTAACAAGCAAGGCTATACCGTCATTGGGTGATAACCTCTGCCCCTTATTTTCTCCGGAAGTCCGGACAAAGTACTTTGAAAACCGACAGGATTGACGCGGCAGTACTATCACGTTCTAGACTGGAAAGGGAGTTGAAAGCCCGGCAGCCCGACAGTCAATTGAAGCAGCTTGCACATGAGCGGGACATGTCTGTCCGCAACGGTATGGCGGCGTCAAACAGGCTGCATACCGCTCAATATCAGTGTAAACCGGACGGAAAGGTTATCACCGCGGATCCAAAAACAGATTTCCCTGTTTGACGGGCAGGTAAAAGGGATCGGGATGGAAATCAAGGCGCCTGTAAACCAGGATGAAAAGTTAAAAGGGAAGTTCGAATACCCGGGGAGTATACCGGGCGCAAGTTTGCCGATTTTGCCGTAACTGTTGCCGAAACCAGCGGTTTCGAGACATTTACGAACATCAAACAGCTGACATCCCGTGTGGGACCGGACGTGAAAATCGCGGAACCGGGCAGGCGGAAAAGCAAAAGCTGGATCGGCAAACAGGGTAACAGCCATATCTGGAAGGCGCTGTACATGCCGTCACTGTCGCGGACCGTGCATGATCCGGAGACAGGGCGCTTTTATGAATACCTGAAAAAATGGAAGGGAAACCCGACGGTTGCGCTTGTGGCGGTTCAGGGAAAAATGTCGGGATTGATGTTTTCGCTGTGGAAAAATGAGCAGATGTACGGGGTAAAGGATTGATGGATGCCGGGTTATGCGGATTGCCGGTCTTCCTTCCGGTCGCACATAAAGTAATATGAATTTTTATATGGATGCGACTTATTTTGGCAGGGATTGGAGTGTAATTGTCCTGAAAGATTTTGTGACGGGAAAGATTTCGTGCCGTAAATACATCAAACAGGAAAGACTAGCTGATTATCGGGAATGTACGGATTTTATCCTGTCGAAAGGATATCAAATTTCAGGCATTGTCTGCGACGGGTTCAAGGGTATTTCAGGCAATATTTTGCCTGTCCGGTCTAGATGTGCCAGTATCATTTTGTAAGCCGCATAAGGCGGTATTTGACCTGGAATCCGAAGCTGGAAGCAGGTAAAGAGTTATGGATTTTAGTGAAAAATATTACAAAACTGACCGAGAATAAATTTATTGAATCTTTTCAAAAACGGGAAGACAAATGGAATTTATTTTTGAAGGAACGAACGAAAGATGGAGAAACGGGGAAAAGCCATTTTACACACAAAAAGTTGCGCAGTACCCGGTTGAGCATCAAAAGACATTTACTGTATCTATTTGTATTTGAGAAAGTTAACTTTGAAATGCCGAATACAGACAATGCCCTGGAAGGTACTTTTACGGCATTGAAAAACAGTTTGAAAAACCGTAACGGGATGTTGAAAGAAAATCGCAAACGGTTTATAGACGGGTTTTTAGAGGCATAAAACTACCAAATTACAGAAAAGGACTGCCGGACGGCAATCCTTTCCTTCTGCCATTTGTACAGGTCAAATCCATCCCTGACAGGTTGCCTCCAGCAGAGCCTGTTTCCGTTTCGGTTTGACCGTGCAAAAGTATAAAACAGTTTTTTAACAGCAAAAATCTGTTGAAATTTTCAGCATCATTTTTGACCTATAGAAACAATGTCCTAAAAAATAGTATCATTTTTGACCTGTATGCCGGAATACCTCGCAAAAGGTCATCCATCTACAGAATGCATTCCGTAACCCACATTGCAGCCCACTCATAAATTTTCTATAAAAAACAGCTAAAATTGCTGTTTTTTTGTCATTATTTTACTGTATTTTTGCAGACTGAAACCGCAAGTTGCCGACTGTCAATCGCCATGTTATAAAAAAGTCGTTTTGCAGTACACAGGGGGGTATTGACAATCAATTGTATAAGCAGTATTTTTGCAGCGTCAAACAAACAATAAAATGTACTTTAAATTTTCTTTACGGCACAACCCCTCCACTTCAAAAACCGAAGGCTATTGCCGGTTAGTGGAAAGTTACCGCAATGCAAGCGGACGGGTATGTCATAAAACGCTTCCGAATGTTGGATTTATTGACAAACCGGTTGATATTGAACAGCTAAACCGGATTCGCCGTATTCTTTGCAATCGCCATGAAGAAGCCATCGGACAACCCTGTCTTTTTGAAATACAACCGGACAATGAACCGCCAGTCAATCAATTGGTTGAAGAATACTGGAGCCGCCTGATAAACGGACAGGGAATAGACGCCGGTAAACAAAAAACAACGCAATCCACAGTCAGGCAGCGCCGTATGGTTGATTCGGACAGTATCCGCAATCATGACGTTCGCGAGACCGGCAGCGAATGGCTTTGCCTTCAGGCACCGGAACAGTTGCAACTGCCCTGATTTCTGATAAAAGCCGGTCTGGATGACGAATCCATGCGTCTGGCAATCACGCAAATCATCAGCCGGGCCGTGTATCCTGCATCGGAATTGGAAACTGCCCGCCGGATACGGGAAAACTCGGCCGTTTGCGAACTGACAGGATATCCACTGGAAAAACTGACAAAGGACAAACTGTACAAAAGTTCGTTCCGTCTGTATGAACACAGGGAGAAAATTGAACGGTATCTGTCTTTAAAAACCAGTCAACTGTTTGATATTGAGGATAAGATATATCTATACGACCTGTCTGACACATACCGGGAAGGGAAAATGAAATACAGCAGTCTTGCCCGGTTCGGACGTTCCAGGGAGAAACGCTCCGACTGTAAAACAGTTGTCCCGGCCACTGTCCTCAATATTGAAGGCTTCATAAAATACCCGACAATCTTTGCCGGCAACATGCAAGACCCTGAAACGCTGATTCATATCGTAAAAATCTTCGCAGCAGGACATCGCAAACAGCCCGTAAAGCCATCGCAGTGATGGATGCCGGTATCTCAACGAATGAAAATCTCCGGATACTGAAGGAAAACGGGTTTGATTTTATCCGTGTATCACGCTCCAAATTAAGTAATTACAAGATAGTTGAAGGTTCACGGCCCGTCGAAGTCGAAGACGGGAAACATCAGAAAATAAGCCTGCAAAAGGTTGAAAGCGAAAAATACAATGATTTTTTCCTGAAAGTGGAAAGTCAGGCAAAACGTAAAAGGGAAGAATCAATGAATAACCGCTTCCGGGAAGGTTTCGAGACAGGATTAAGATCGATGGAAGCCTCACTGTCAAGGAAACACGGTATCAAACTTGAAGACAGGGTCATGGAACGGACCGGACGGCTGAAACAAAAATATCAATCCGTACACCGGCACTATGAAATCGATTATGATGTTGAGACACAAAACTTCACAAACAGAAAGACAAAAGAAACGTCTGAAGTTCGAAGGGTAAAATCGATGTCGTGGCGCGTAGGGGAAAACATGGAAATCAACCGGACAGGCGGGACATATTTTTTGCGGACACCGTTAAATGATGCAGAAACCATTGTATGGGAGGGTTATAACGTGATTCGCGAGGAAGAGTCATGTTTTAGAACATTGAAAACCGACCCTGATCCGCGTCCAATTTACCACAAAACGGATGATTCCACAATGGCACATCTAAACCCGGGAATGCCGGCATGCCGGGTTGTCAATACGGTCCGTTTCCAGCTCAAACAAAATAAGGAGACAGCAGTATCTGACAATCAGGAATGTAGCGGTTCGGCATCTCCAGTCAACCTGCCCCCGGTAAATTTCTGCCGGAAGGAAACAGTGCGTATACTCAACACTCAAAAAGCTGTAACAACAACGGCTCAAAACAACTGTGACGAAATTATTTTAATCCGTCGCTGCACCGAACCGGACGCAAAAGTTCAAGCCATTTACAACAGGTTAAATTACAAATCACAGCCTTTTACCAAACGAAAATTTGTAGTACACAAATCGGAATTTCAAAAAAATGATTTCTCAATATATCAGGGAGTTACGACTTGATTAATTGCAATGTGGGGTAAACGGCTTTATCCGTTATGTGATGATTGACGTGACACTAATCTGTAGCCATTAGAGGATGAAACGGATAAAAGGATAACCGTATCAATGAACACCGGGATTATCCGCATCCTTTTCATTCGACCGCATCTCGGAGGGCGATTGATTGAAATAAGACTTGAACGTTTTGGTAAAATAGGACGGACTGGTGAATCCGACTTTGTAGGCAATTTCGGAAATGGTCAGGTCCGTTTCTTTCAGATATTTGGAAGCGAACTGCATGCGGGTATTCCGAATCAAGTCAACCGGCGAGAGGTCGGAGAGGGATTTCAGTTTCCGGTAGAAAGCGGAACGGCTCATTCCAATCTCCCGGTAAAATTCATTCATGTTAATTTCGGATTCGCTCAGGCGCTCCATGATAAATGTATAGATGGAATCCATGAAACGGCTGTCAACGGACGACGTGGGCAATTCGGGAAACAGGGAAGAATACGAGTGACCGAACAGTTTTTTCAGTTTCTCGCGCGATTCGATCAGATTGCGTATTCGCGTCAGCAGCAATCCGGCGTTAAACGGCTTTGTGATATAGTCGTCCGCGCCTTTTTCAAAACCTTCCTGAATCTGCAAAACGGTTATCCGCGCAGTCAGGAGTATCACCGGAATATGCCCGGTCCGGATATCGTCCTTGATTAAGCGGCACAATTCAACACCGTCCATTTCGGGCATCATAATATCGCTGACAACCAGATCCGGAAGATGCTCGACAGTCAGATCAAACGCTTCCTTGCCGTTGCCGGCTTCCAGCACGCGATAGTATCTGGAAATATGCGATTTGACATAATTGCGCACGTCATAATTGTCTTCGGCGATCAATACGGTGTATTTGTTGTTTGTCGAGCCGGCTCCGTCTGCTGTATCGGTAACGGTTTCCCGCATATCCTGAACGGTGTAAAAACTGACATCTTCGCTGTTTTTGTAATCCAGTTCCAGTTCGTTTTCGCTCAGATGTTCCTTTCCCGCGGGCAAAACGATGCGGAAAACGGCTCCTTTTTCATTCTTTTTATTATCCGCCCAAATCACTCCATGATGCAGTTCTATGACTCCTTTGCTGAAATTAAGTCCCAATCCGGTGCCGAACAGATGGGAAACCGTATCTTTCCGATATACCTGGTAAAAAGGTTCGAATATCTTTTCCAGTTCGGTTTCCGGTATTCCTGTTCCGTTGTCTTCCACTTCCAGCAAAACATACGGAGTATTGTCCTTGCAGTCGAACCGCTCCGGATATGCCGACCTTATCATGTCACATGTTACCGGGTGCAGCGCAACACGTACGGTTCCTCCGTCCGGCGTGTTTTTGAAAGCGTTTGACAGCAGATTGAAAATAACCTTTTCCAGCAAATTCCGGTCGTACCACAATTGTTTTTCAAGGATGGTGCCATCGAACACAAGGTGGATATTGCGCGAGCGGGCAAGTTCGGAAAATGCAAGGACAATCTCGTTGACAAACTTCGTCAGATTTCCCCGCGCCGCCTTGATTTGTAAATGGCCGGATTCTTTTTTCCGGAAATCCATTAGTTGATTCACGGTTGTGAGCAACCGCTCCGTATTCCGGCGCATTAGCATCAGCGTATTTTGCAGTCCGGGTTGCAGCCGGTACTGATGCTGCAAAATGTCTTCCAGCGGGCTTATGATCAGTGTTAGGGGAGTCCGCAATTCGTGTGCGAAGCCGGTAAACAGTTTGATTTTTGTCTGATGCAATTCTTCGAGATTTTCCTGCTCTATCTGCTTGATGCGGATATTATTCTCCAGACGGGTTTTGACACGTGCATACCTCACAATCAGCGCAATAATGGTTAATGCGGTTAATATGTAGAGAGTCCAAGCCCACCAGGTATCCCAGGGCGGCGACTTGATGCGGATGTGTATCCACGTCCCCTGTTCATTCCATACCCCGTCATTATTGGAGCCTTTCACGCGAAAAGTATAATTACCCGGCTGAATATTCGTATAGTAAGCCTCGCGGCGGTTGCCGGCGTAATTCCATTCGCGGTCGAATCCTTCCAGTTTGTAGGCGTATTGGTTCTGACTGGAGAAAATGTAATTCAGCGCGCTGTATTCAATGGTGAAATTGGATTGCTTATAATTGAGTTTAAGCGGAGTTGACCTGTATTTTCCCGGACTTCCAACAGGTTCATTATTAACCGACAATCCGGTTATGACGACAGGAGGAATATAGGTGTTGCCCTTGAGTTCTTCGGGACGGAATATGATGAAGCCTTCGTTCCCTCCGAAAACGACTTCATTGCCGGAAGTAACAACTCCGGAACCGGGGGTAAATTCCGAAATTTCAACCCCGTTGTTTCGGTGATAGTTCGTAAATACTTCATTGACGGGGTCAAATCCGGATATTCCGGCGGAAGTACTCATCCATAAATGACCGTTCCGGTCTTCCAGCAAGGTATGTACCGTGTTGCTCCCCAATCCGTGCGACCGGTTGTAATTCCTGAACGTCCCCGTTTCCGGATTTAATTTTCCGATCCCGCCGCCCGGCGTACTGACCCAAATAAAACCGTTCCGGTCTTTAATCATCGAATAAATCCGGTTCATACATAAACTTGCCGTATCTCCCGGAACATTCCTCCATTGACGCAATATCCCTTGCCGTTCATCCAGAGAATACAATCCCTGTCCGTCCGTCGCAATATAAAAAACGCCGGGACTGTACATGAGCACACTCCGGACATTGACAGGACTGAAAACCTCTCCGCCGGCTAACGGAACGGGATGTACAAATTGCCCGTCCGGCTTTCGGTAACCCAGCGCTTCGATACTTGTACCGCCAATCCATAACTTCTGTTCATCATCATAAACCAAGGCATAATAAATACTTCCCCAGGGCACGGAAATGGTTTCCTCGAATTTTTTCCGGGCGATATCAAAACGGTAGACAATCTGTCGGGTTGTGCCTATAAGTAATTGATTGTCAATTTTTAACAGGGATTTAACAATATTCCGGCTGTTGGAACGCGGAGTGGCTCCCGGCAGAAAGTAATCCGTATATTTTTTCGTGAAGCGATCGTAAAAAACCAGTCCTCCACCTTCCGTTCCTATCCATAAACCGTCCGGATCTTCCAGTATCGGTCCCACAATCCCGACGATTTTCTGTCCCTGCATACCCGGATCATACAGTTGAAAACGTTGAGTAACCGGATTGTAACGGCTCACTCCGCCGGAATAGGTACCGATCCATACCGTGCCTGCCCGGTCGCAATGGAGCGAGTAAATGGAAAAATTGGATACCTTCACCTCGCTGTTTTTGGAACTCCCGTACAGATTGTCAAACCTGTCATTTTGCGGATCATACACATTCAGACCGTCAAAAGTGCCAACCAGCAATCTCTTATCCCTGTCTTCCGTAAAACAGCGTATGTTGCTGCTGTTCAGCCCGTTTTTTTCCGAATACCGGATAAAATTCTCCTGACCGGGATTGTACCTGCAAATGCCGAAGGGATAGATGCCAACCCAAATCCATCCCCCGGAATCACAGAATAATGCTGAAATCCGGTTGGAAGTTAAACTGTTGTCATCGCCGGGGCGATGGTTGAAAAAACGCAATTCTGCCGTTTCGGAATCATGCACATACAAACCGGAATCCGTTCCTATCCACAAACGTCCGTCCCCGTCTTCCGCTAAAGCGTATATCTTGCTGTGATCCGGTATGCCCGGAATCGCATTCCTGCGGAAACGTCCGGTTTCTTTTACATATAAATTAATGCCGGCATCGGTGCCAATCCACAGATTCCCTTTCGAGTCGTTAAGCAGATAGTAAATGATGTTATCGCTCAACGAAAGTGTATCGTCCGGTTGATGAAAATATTGTGTAAAAGTATTCTGTAAGCGGTCATAACGGTTTAGTCCTCTGCGGGTTGCAATCCATAAACAACTATCTGCTGCTTCCGTAATGCAGGTGATATGGTTATCACTGATTGCACCGTCAAACTCCTGAAAAACAGTAAATTTGTAGCCGTCGTATTTATTTACGCCGTTGCGGGTACCAAACCACATGTACCCTTCCGAATCTTCGTAAATGGATAAAACCGAAATCTGCGACAATCCGTCTTTTACGGAAAGATTGTCCAAATAGAGAAGTCTGTCTTGCCCCGAGACAGGCATAAATCTCATAAAAACAACTGATAATAAAATGAATAATAATCTTTTTTTCATTTTTCCGTCTTGTTTTTCATGCATCTCAAAATGCAAAACTACATAAAATTTCAGAAAATTCCAAGCGGATGGTGGAAGAAAATTGATTTCTTAGTTGCTTTCCATTTCAAATTTTTCCTCCGAAAAAATGATTTTCCAAACTCAATTTTTTTCTAAAGTATTCATTATAAATGAAATACCGGAAGTTCAAAAATCTGTGAAGACAACAACAAATGCAACACAGAGCAAAACTTATTGGAAATAATTTTTTATCATTCGCACATTCAAGTCACAAATGCAACTTTCTCGTTGCAAAGATACTTCAAAAAAAATTCATTGGGAGTTAAAAATCCCAATTTTTTTCGGGGTCTGCTGTTCAATTTGTGTTGTATCCAATGAACATACTCATTATCAACGGTTTCAAAATCCGTCTTTTGGGGAATATATTGCCGGATTAAGCGGTTTGCATTTTCGTTGCAGCCTCTTTCTCAGGATTTGTACGGATGCGCGAAGTAGAACTTTATGCCCAAACTTTCACTGATCATTTGGTGCAGGGCGAACTCCTTCCCGTTGTCGGAAGTGACTGTATAAGGGTGATTCTTGAAAGGTTGCAGTATTTTTATCATTCCTTCTGCAAGTTCTTCCCGCATTTTGACGTTATTTCATTGAAAAGCATTATCTTTGCGAAAAAAATATATTTTACTTAATATTTAAACAGATGAAAATCAAATTAATATATCCAAAATGGAGAAAACTTCCGGGGCAAACCACTTTTAATCTGCCTCCGCACGGTCCGGTTGTGTTTGCAGCAGCCTTGCCGGATGACGTAGAAGTCTCATTTACAGACGAAAATGTCGAGGATTTGAACTTTGACGAAGATTGCGATCTGGTCGCCATCTCCATGATGCTGAGCGTGCAGGTGAAACGCGGCTGGGCGATTGCCGACGAATACCGCAAACGTGGCAAACAGGTGATTTTCGGTGGAATATCAACGATGCTTCACGCCGAAGAGACGATGGAACATGCTGATAGTGTGTTCCTTGGAGAAGTCGAAAGCCGCATGGAAGAAATATTGAACGACTGGAAAAACGGAACGTTGAAGAAAGTCTATAACTACATGCTGCAAAATCCCGACATCAGCCTGATCGGACCGGCGCGGCGCGACCTGTACAAGCGCGAACTCTACAATCACAAGGGCGTGCAGATGGTTGATTTGTTCCATGC
>JAITMT010000400.1 GCA_031277235.1 Tannerella sp. | reverse complement strand
CGTGTTATTCGAGCCGCCAATCACGACGATACTCTTCGGATTTATCAATTCGTTATTAATCATAAATATGCTTATTTTTGGTACAAAAATACGCGAATATTTTGACAAATCCAATATTGGGGAAGAGAATTGATTGAAGATACATTCAATTCCTTTCAAATTCAATGGAAATGATGACATTTCCATCCCCATTTCTCTATCGCTTCCGGCATTTCACGGGCTTGTCCGACAGGCTGCATAATCAGAATTTGCCGCAAAGAAAAACAAAAAATACAACTCTAAGCCGTAAAAATTTGTATGATTGAATTTTTTTTCATATCTTTGCGGCATTGTGTAGGATTTATACATTAGATAACTATTTATAAAAGGCGTGCAGATTTATAGTACGCTTTTAAAAAACTTTCAAAAAACGATCCAGATATGATTGTAATAAAAAACAAAAACTTGCTGACTTCAGTCAGAGTCAGCCAATTGTCAGCCATCGCGGTTAAAGATCGTCCGTGCACTTTTTTCATGGACAGCGGAGAAACTTTCAGATCTTCGGAAAATTTGAAGGAAATAGAGCCGAAATTGCCGCCCTATTTCATGCGTATTGACCGGGACTGCATTATTAACATCCGGAGAATCAAGCAGATTGACATAAAAAAACGGGAAGTGGAGTTGATTAACGGACTAACTTTCGGGTTTTCCCGCAGGACTACCAAACCCTTGGTAGCACGATTTACGCGTGTCCCTGAAAAACAGTGAAGTCTCTGCGCTATCAGGTTTGCCTTTAAGCGGATATGCTTTTATAAAGGTTATTTCACCAATACTTCATGGTGTTTGTGACTGATTTTCAGTGTATAAACAAATATTTTCCAAAAGAAATTTGTTTATTTGGAAAATAATTATTTCCTTTGCCGGAAAAACAGAAATATTTTATATATGAAAGTACTAATTATTGGAGGAGTTGCGGGTGGAGCGACGGCTGCCGCCCGTATGAGAAGGCTCGACGAAAGGGCTGAAATCGTGATGTTTGAGCGCGGAGAATATATTTCCTTCGCAAATTGCGGACTGCCGTACTATATCGGTGGTGAAATCACAGACAAAGAGGAACTTACGCTGCAAACACCCGACAGTTTCAATGCCCGCTTTAATGTGGACGTGCGGGTACAAAACGAGGTTTTATCTATCAACCGCGAGAAAAAAACGGTTACCGCGCTTGACTTGAAAACCGGTAAACAGTATGAAGAATCCTACGATTTTCTGGTGCTTTCGCCCGGTGCAGATCCTGTAAGACCTCCTATTCAAGGCATTGATTCCGCCCGTGTTTTCACGCTGCGAAACATTCCCGACACCTTTGCCATCAAGGATTTCATGGACAGTCGGAAGCCGAAAACGGCTGTCGTTGTCGGCGGCGGGTTTATCGGTATGGAAATGGCTGAAAATCTGCATGCTGCCGGATTGAAGGTTACCATCGTGGAAATGGCTGACCAGTTGCTGGCACCGTTTGATTACGATATGGCTTGCAGCATTCACCGGCGCGTCCGTTCCAAAGGCGTGGAATTGCTGCTCGGCAATGCCGTCAAGGCGATTACGGATACGGGTAAAGCATTGAAAATCACACTCAACGACTCGCTAATCGAGACGGACATGCTGCTCATGTCGGCAGGCGTGAAGCCTGAAAGCACGCTCGCAAAACATGCGGGACTTGCGCTCAATGAATACGGCTACATTGTTACCGACGAATTTATGAGAACCTCTGATTCAAGTATTTACGCCGTCGGTGATGCCGTGGAAATTACCGATTTTGTTTTGCAAAAGAAAAATACCGTGCCGCTTGCCGGTCCTGCCAACAAGCAGGGACGAATTGCCGCCGACAATATTTGCGGTCTCGAAAGCCGCTACACCGGTACACAGGGTTCGGCAATTCTCAGGGTGTTCGATATGACAGCCGCCACAACGGGTCTGAACGAAAAAACGGCGAAACGTCTGGGTATCAAATACGAAAAATCGTTTACCGTTTCGGGCAGTCACGCGGGTTATTTTCCCGGCGCGAACGATATGACCATCAAGACGCTTTTCGACCCCGAAAACGGTAAAATTCTGGGGGTACAAATCACCGGAAAAGACGGTGTTGACAAGCGTTGCGATGTGATAGCCGCAGCCATGCGCTTCGGTGCTACCGCCTCCGACCTCACACGCCTCGAACTGTGTTACGCTCCGCCCTACAGTTCGGCGAAAGATCCTGTAAATATGGCAGGTTATGTAATTGAAAATATTTTGACCGGAAAAGTAAGAATTTTCCACTGGCATGATGTGGAAACGCTTGATAAGGAAAAAGTTACCCTGCTTGATGTACGTACTCCGGAGGAAGTTGAAATCGGCGCTATGCCCGGTTTCATCAATATTCCGGTTGATTCGTTGAGAGAACGGATGTCGGAACTTGACCCGCAAAAACCGGTTTACATCACTTGTGCAGTGGGTTTGCGCGGTTATGTTGCTTCACGGATTTTGTCGCAAAACGGCTTTGAAGTCAGCAATTTGAGCGGCGGCTACACGATTTGGAATCGCGTAAAACACTGTTCGACTAAACGGGACAAAAGTTAAGAGGATAAACTCACGCAATACACTTTCAATCTTTCTGCCGAACAATGCGCGAATTTGGGGGAACGCTGTGCGTCAGCCAGATATTGGCGCCGATGATGGAATTGTGTCCTACGGTGATGCGCCCCAAAACCGTCGCGTTGGAATACAGTACGACATTGTCCTCGATTATCGGGTGGCGCGGCACGTTCATCGGATTCCCACGCTCGTCGAGGAGGAAATTTTTTGC
>JAITMT010000396.1 GCA_031277235.1 Tannerella sp. | reverse complement strand
AAAAAAATTTCCTATCTTTGCAGCGGAAAGATTCATCTTTATGGCGCAAAAACTCAAACAGAATCTCAAACAACAGCAACGACTTTCACCGCAACAGATACTGACTATCAGGCTGCTCGAACTTCCTACGCTCGAAATCGAAGACCGTATCAAAACCGAACTCGAAGAGAATCCCGCTCTCGAAGAAGGAAAAGAGTTTGACAACGAACAGGATACGGATTACGAACAGGAAGAAAATACTGACAGTGAAGAAGATATATCGCTCGGAGACTATCTCGTCGAAGACGACATTCCCGACTATAAACTGGCGGAGTTTCGCGATCCGGATGAGCGCAGGGATGACATTCCGTTCAGCGGCGAGCAGTCGCTTACCGACTATTTGCTTCAGCAACTGCAACTTGCCGATTTGTCGGACGAAGAAAAGCAGTTCGGCGAATATCTAATCGGCAACATTGACAACGACGGTTATCTGCGCCGCAATCTTGCCGCCATAGCCGATGATATTGCTTTTCAATATGCTGAAAATGTATCGGTTAAGGAATTACAAAAAATTCTTGCCGTCATTCAGGATTTCGATCCTCCCGGCATTGCCGCCTGCAATTTGCAGGAATGTTTGATGATTCAGTTGAAAAAGCGCAAACCTTCCCGGGAAACGGATTGGGCGAAAGAAATCCTGTCGGAATATTTCGACAAGTTCTCGAAAAGACATTTCGACAGGATTCAAAAGGAACTGAAAATCAGTGATGAACAAATGAAATCGGTTATTCACGAAATCACGTCGTTGAATCCCAAACCCGGTGGAAACTGGGACGACACTGCTTCGGCGATGAAAAACCGCATTACGCCTGATTTTATCGTGGAAACGCACAATGCCATGATTTCGCTGACACTCAACAATCGGGGCGTTCCCGACCTGCGCATCAATCGCGAATACGTTGATATGCTGAAAGATTACACCGGAAACAAGGCAAATCAAAATGCCGACATGCGCGACGCCGTCCTGTTCGTGAAACAGAAAATTGACGCGGCGCAGGGCTTTATCGAAGCCATCAAACAGCGCCAGGATACTCTCCAACGCACGATGGAAGCCATTATCAACATGCAGCAGGATTTTTTCCTCACCGGCGACGAAAGCCGTCTGCATCCGATGATTCTGAAAGACGTTGCCGGGCACACGGGGCTTGATATTGCCACCATTTCGCGCGTCAGCAACAGCAAATACGTGCAAACGAATTTCGGCGTCTATCCGTTGAAATTTTTCTTCTCCGAATCGGCGCAGACGCAAAGCGGCGAAGTCATTTCGACCCGCAAAATCAAGCAAATCATCGAACATGAAGTAGCCGGCGAAAACAAGCAGAAACCGCTTACCGACGACGAACTGACTGCCATGCTGAAAGCCAAAGGTTTCATGACGGCGCGACGGACGGTCGCCAAATACCGCGAACAGCTTGGTATTCCTGTCGCGCGGTTGCGGAGGGGGATGTAGGCGGGATTGTTAAATTCTAAAAATAACTTTTCAGAAAACTTCTTGTAGGGAATAGGGTGATAACCAGAAAGATAGGTCTCTTAATAGCAATATCCGCAAGCCCGATACCCCTTTTTCTTAGCCGTAGAAAGCGAAACCGTTTCCGTCCCCGAACGGCACCTCGAAAGCCCTCTGCAATAATGACTGTGATACGCATGTGCCGATTTTGACAAGCATATAATTACATAACTCTCGTTTTTCGCAGCCGTGTAGCGATTGTCTGACGGATTTTTTGTAGAACTGCCCGAACGCTTCGTAGCGGCAGGCTTTTGTGCGACGGACTTTCCGGCAGGCTTCGCGGCAGCAGAAGACTTTGTTTTTGTCGGTTTCTTTTTTGTCGCTTTTGTCGAAGCCGCGTCTGGATTATGGGTAAAAGACTGTTTTTTAGGTTTTGACGTTTCGGGTGTATAGGTGGCAGTTTGGTCTTCCCCGTGCCGGTATTCCCACGGAGCCACAGCCTTCTGCACCCAAAGCCCTTTTTTCAGGGAACGCGCCTCGTCCTCCAGCATCTTGTAAGTAGAGGGAAACAGCGTGTTATATTGCGGATAATTCCACGCCAAACCCGCTTTCAGCAACTCCTCCGCCACACTTTTGTTATCTACGACCACATCCCCGACTTTCCGTTTATATTGATCCGTATCGTAAACATAAACGTCAACCGTCTTTCCTGCAATCAATTCAGCCGCTTTTTCCTGCGCCCGTTTGCTGAAATCCTGACCGTATTCCGGACAGTCCACTCCATACAGGCGTATTTTAATTTGCTGATTATCATTGTTAAGCAAAGTAAAAGAATCTCCGTCGGTAACTTTTACAATCTTCCCGCTGATTTTCCGCTCTACTGTCCACTCCTGCGGGAACACGGCGACCGGTACAAGCCAAATTAATAACCAGATAATCTTTTTCATAACAAATTGATTTTAACGCTGCAAAGTTACAACATTGATTTTGAATGGAGATTGATGTTTGATAAGAAAGAAAAATATCCGGGTAATCATTATGCCTTATCAATTGACAGCAAGTAAGTTGCAATGAAATTTTTCTCTTCTTCCGACAAGCCGTAAAGTTCATATACGAGACTGTCAATTCGGTGGTCTGTATCGAGCGCTTCGGTGGAATTTTCGTTTTGAGATATACGTCTGTTTACCAGCGAAATAAGGTCGGATTCCGATTTACTGTCAGGGACAGGCACGGAAATTGATTCCAAAACGGATGTAATATCCTGATTTTCATTTTTTAACGAATACGCCAGGTCATGAATCATGAATTTACCCATCGAGGAATTGAACACGCCGAGCAGGAATTTCAAGTGCTGTCCCGTCATGAAACAACTGTCTTCGAGCACCGCGCAGCCCTCATAATCAATGATAAAGTCATAGGTAGGTGACTTTTTCTTCCATACGATTTTCTGGTCGGTGAAAGGGTCGCTGTTATTACCCGCGCCCGTTTGTTGCAGGGCGTACCACTCGAAACCAATCCCTATTTCCATCGCGTTACGCAGGGAGAGAGGCTTTTTGAATTTCGACAGATGTGCGTAAATATCAGGATATTGCAGTCCGAATCGGGTTTCGGCGCGCTCGGAAGCCGATGTGATGGTATTGTCAAACTGCAACGGAAAATGCCAGGGAATGTACAATATCCATTTTTCGGGTTGTTCCTTGCTGTAACGGTGAATTTTATTACTTGACAGTAAAGGCTTTATGATGCTCGTATTTTTGTAATCAAGATGAATCAACGTTTCTTTTTCTTCCCGGTTCAAAAGGAAAGCGTCGTCGAATCCGGTCGTAATGCCCGAATGGATATTTACGTCCCAATTCTTTATGTATAAGCCGGTTTGCTTGATTTTCCGGCGAATGCTCAGGTATTCGACATTGGAACTGATAATTTCACGGGTCGTCGCTTCGGTAGCCAGGCTGATGTTTTCGCTCAGATGAACGGCATATTTGGAATTTTGTTTGATATAAGTCTCAATATCAACAATTTTACTGTCATAAGTTTTATCAATGGAGACGCTCATGGTATGATGGCGGTTCAGGTCTTTTTGCGCTGTTACGGCGCATTTGTCCGACGAGTCCAACACAATGATTTGCAGGGGATTCATTTCGGCGCTGAGGTATTCTCCCAGTCTGGAATTTCTGTCGTCCCTGCGCCAGTTTGAAGGCATCAGAAAGACGAATTTTCCACCATGAACGAGCAGACGGTTAGCCAGTTCACAATACAGGTCGGAAATGTATCCCGTGCGTTTGAAAACCTTGTAATTCATCCGTTTATAAATATTTGCATTGTCGTCTCCAATCCCCTGAATCGAAGCGTACGGAAGTTCGCCGACGAGGGCGTCGAAACCGGTGAAATTGCCCTTCATATCAAGTAGTTCCGGAAAATCGTAACGCCATTCGATGGATTTGTCAAATGCCTGATGATGACGGAATAAGGTCAAATTCTGTTCCTGTTTTTTGATTTGGTTATGCAGTTGCAACACTTTCTCGTTCCGCAGTTTTGTCTCTTTTTCGGTGAGCGGGAACAGTCCGGGCATCAGCAGACCGGCGATTTCCTTTCGCAGCCGCGTCAGTTCCTCCGTATCCTTGCTGTACCAGCCGATTCCTTCGATCAGGCGGTTTTTGATAAGTGTCATCAATTCAGACAGATAGTGATGATCGTCCAAATTGTAAACGGCTTTAATTTTTTCCGCAAGACGCTTGTAATCATATACCGATTGATTGATATTGCGCAATCCTTCGAGCAAATCGTCTTTCAGCGTAAACCGGCTGACGAGTGCGTCGCCACATAAAATATTCGCTTCAACAGGCTGTAAATCAATATTTTTCATACCCCGTAGCGAAACAATCATATTCAGCCATAGACGCAGTTTGGCGATTAATACGTTTTTGGAATCGTATTCCGTTCCGAACAGGCTGTTTTTCAGCAAGATAATCTTTTCATAAAACAGACTTTCCTGAATATATCGGGCTTCTTCGGTTGTTCCGTCCAGTTCAATCAACTTAAACTCCTTTTTATCAAGGACTACGAGTCCGTTTTCACCCGTCATAACCTTGTAGCGAAACAGCGGATTACCCACACGGTCGGTCAGAATGCCGATTTGCGATTTCAGCGCGACCGTTTCGTCTAAAAGAATACACATCAAACTGCCGTCGCCAACAGCAGGATTACAGATTTTCAACGAATTGAATACATCAACGGCTTCCGTAACATTATCTCCCAACTTGTAGGAAAGCGACTGGATATCAGAATATTCACTTCCGAACAGGTTACTGAATTTTCGGAGAACGGCGCTTCTGACAATTTCGCGACAGAGGTATGAATCGAGAAAAAACGGCGTATCCGGTTTTTCCGAAATATCATCCAGCAATTTGCTGATTGTCTGATAAATAATACCGACGCGTAATTCCGGGCGGCATTGATAGGAATTGATTTTCTCAATGACCTCCAAGAATGACAAACTTTCCCTTTCCGCCTCTTCGCCGAAAAGAAATTCCCGCAAATCCGTATAAATAAATTCGTCAAACATACCGCAAAAATAAGGAATTTTATTCACTTTTAGCATTTTTACAGGATAACCGCATCAAAATATGATGGAAAAGGAGATTTTCGGTAGGGGCGTATGGCATACGCTCGATATGTAGAGACGGGGTGCACACGCAGGTGCGCCCCTACGGAACGCCCCCGTTTTCACCCCGAATTGCTTCGCATCATTGGGGGGTACAGCACATTCAATCCGTTCGGATTGCACGGAATCCGTAGGATTCAATATCACCTCACCCCCAACCCCTCTCCAAAAGAGAGGGGAGAAGTCCCTCCCTTTTGGGGAGGGATTTAGGGAGAGATGTAATCTCCGTAGTCAGGGCAGACCTGTGTGTCTGCCTTGACAAAACAGGTCGCATACGCAGGTGCGCCCTTACGGGACATTCCCCACACAATTGTCTGAACCATGATTTTTACAGGATTCACAAGATGGACAGGATTGCAATCCTTCCAATCCTCAAAGCGGAACAATCCCGGTAATCCTGAAAATCCTGCTAAAATCCCGGTTCAAGACAAAAAGCGTCCCCTCGTTGCGCCTTTTTCGCCGAAAAAGAATTCGCATCAATAACTCCGTCAAACATTCCCAAATACAGGCAATTTCATCTATTTCCGGCTTATTTATGTTAATTTGATAGTATTTTAACATTTCCACATTAAATTATATATATTTTTAACAATTAAACTTTTTGATTATCAAAAAAACTCCTTACATTTGCAGCCGAATTTTAAAAAATATGAGATATGAAACGCAGAGAATTTTTCAAAATAGGCGCCATGATGGGCGCAGGAGCGGCTGTATCGTTGAAATTTGACGGTTTGCAGGCTGCTTTGGTTTCAAACGAAGTGTTGGTGGAACAGGCAGTTCCCGACATGGTCGCCGTGATGGGCGGCGAGCCGGAAGTGATGCTGGACAAGGCTTTGGAAGCGTTGGGAGGCATAGGTCAGTTCGTCAAGAAAGGACAGAAAATCGTGATAAAACCCAATATCGGCTGGGACAGGGCGCCTGAATTGGCTGCTACCACGAATCCGCAGTTAATCAGCGCGCTGGTCAAGAAATGTCTTCAGGCGGGAGCGTCCAAGGTAACGGTTTTCGACCACACGTGCGATGACTGGAAGAAATGCTACACGGCAAGCGGTATCGAAGCGGCTGTGAAGGCAGCCGGCGGCGTCATTGCGCCTGCGAACGATGAAAGATATTTTACCCAAACGGTGTCCTTGCCTAACGGTAAAGTGCTGAAATCCACGAAAATACATGACGCTCTGATGGAGGCTGACGCATGGATAAACGTGCCCGTATTGAAAAATCACGGCGGCGCAAAATTCACGTGCGCGATGAAAAACTATCTCGGAATCGTTTGGGACAGAAGGTTTTTCCATGCCAATGACCTGCAACAGTGCATCGCCGACGTGTGTACGTGGGAGAAAAAACCGGTGCTGAACATCGTGGATTCCTACAGGCTGATGTTCCAGAACGGTCCGCAGGGCAAGAGTTCGGCAGACGTAAATACGGTCAAGTCGCTGATCGCCTCCAAAGACATTATCGCTACCGATATGGCTGCACTGCAACTCTTTAACCAGGTGAAAAAACTGGATTTGGTTGCCGTAAAACACATCACGATGGGCGAAAGTCACAAACTGGGAACGACTAAAATTGACAATATCAACGTTAAGAAAATTAAAATCTAACGAAAATACCAAACTTCAGAAACAGTAATTTTATGAAGAAAAAGTCGGTTAATACTTTGAAAACGGTGAGGGTTGTGCTCGCAACGCTTGTTTTCGTGCCCATACTGCTGTTTTTCGTTGATTTTCGGGACGCTTTACCCAATCAATTGCACGGTTTGCTTGAAATTCAACTGATTCCTGCCATATTTTCGGGAGCGACGGTTATTCTGATAGCGCTGTTTTTGCTGACACTGGTTTTCGGGCGCGTTTACTGTTCCGTTATTTGCCCCGCAGGTACCTTGCAGGATGTTTTCGAGAGAATCGGTCGCCTGAAAATCGGACGTTTCGGCAGGACTAAAAAGAACGGCAAGTTCCGTTTCCGGCATACGAAAGCGCATAACATACTGCGATACGGGCTTTTGGCGCTCACGACTGTTTTGGCGATATTCGGAAGCGGAGAACTGGCGCTGTTGCTTGATCCGTACAGCAATTTCGGACGTATTGCCACGAATATATTCCGTCCCCTGGTCGGCTGGATGAACAATTTGCTGGCGGGAGCGCTGACTTCGGCAGGAGTTTATTCATTATATAATGTAACCATCAATATCGCGACAGGCGCATTGATTGCCGGAATTATCATTTTTGCTGTTTTTTCTGTAATGGTCTGGTTCAAGGGGCGTTTGTTCTGCAATACGCTTTGTCCCGTGGGATCGTTGCTGAGTCTGGTTTCGCGCTATTCGTTTTTCCGCGTCATGTTCGACGAAAATGTGTGCAACCAGTGTGGAACCTGCTCGAAAATCTGTAAATCGGAGTGCATTGATTCCAAGAACATGACGGTGGACATGTCGCGTTGCGTAGCGTGCTTCAACTGCGACAGTTCCTGCACCAAAAGCGCCATCAAATACCAGTTTGCGTTTACGGCAGCCCGAAAAAACAAAAATAAAAAGCAGGAGATTATCAATCCCAAACCGGCGACCGGCGTGGACAGACGCTCGTTTATCGCGGCAAGCGCCACGCTGATGAGCAGTGTTCCGCTGATAGCGCTCGCGCAGGCAACGAAGAAAACGGAGAAGAAAGCGGCGCCGATAACCCCTCCCGGATCGTTGAATATCAACAGATTCAAGGATTTATGTACGGCTTGCCACCTGTGCGTGGTGCAGTGTCCGTCGCACGTATTGCTGCCTGCCGGGTTGGAATATGGCTTGGGATATGCGTTGAAACCGTACATGTCGTACATTGACAGTTATTGCAACTATACCTGTACGATTTGCGCGGACGTCTGCCCGACAGACGCCATCAAGCCGATTACGGCAGAAGAAAAAATAGAAATCCAGACCGGAATCGCGAATTTCTACAAGGATAAATGTATTGTCGCCACGGAAAACACGGACTGTGGCGCATGTTCAGAACACTGTCCCACACAGGCTGTTCACATGATTCCGTACATTGACACGCTGACGATTCCGAAAGTAGAGCCGGAATTGTGCATCGGTTGCGGCGGCTGCGAGTCCATTTGTCCCGCCCGTCCTGCCCGTGCGATTGTAGTGATAGCCCATGCCGAACATCAAATAGCCCAACTGCCGAAAGTCGAAGAAGTCGAAGAGGTGGAAGTGGATGATTTCGGATTCTGAAAAATAAAAAAGAAAGAGGATCGTGGAAGCCTCTTTTTTTTTGTTGTTATTGGAATTAACCACCCCGTCCTGCGGACACCCCTCCCGGGAGGGGAATTTATTCGACGTAATACCCCTCTCCTTCGGAGGCAGGGTTGTCAAGTTCCAATTGTGAGACCGGATTAAAACCTGATTTACAGATCTAAAGAAACCTCAGTAGCAAGCAAATACAACACATATTTCAACCTCATTACCTCATTCAATTGATGACGGCAAAAACCAACATAAATGGGGTAATGAGGTGACGGCGGGGATAATCTTTCGGCTTCTACTACTGAGGTCGTCCTGTTTATTAAATTAGGTGAAAATGAGGTTTGAAATACAAATATAATTTTAGAACTTGACAGCCCTGCTCCCGGGAGGGAAATTTATTCGACGTAATACCCCTCCTTCGGAGGCAGGGCTGCTAAGTTCTCTGATAAATTGTCATTATTTTGGCATTCCGTTAGGAATGTATCGCTCGGTAGAAAAGTCATCCACCCAACAGGATGCATTCCGTATGGAATGCAACCAACAATGGGATACATTTTCTACCGAGCGATATTCCCAACGGGTGGGGTGTAAAAAATGAGGGTTTGAAAAATTTGAAAATGCGTTCTAAAAATTGAATAACGTTGACATCAATGTCCCGTTAGGGACAGGATATTGGTAGAAAACATGTCA
>JAITMT010000263.1 GCA_031277235.1 Tannerella sp. | reverse complement strand
CGCCTCGTGCATCATCAAGTCTTCGATGATTTTAGCCACTTCTTCGATGGGGAGTTTCCAGGTCAGGTGTTCGTGTGGACCTTGCGGATCGTCCTGCCACGTGTTGCTACCGTCGGGATTGGCAATGATGCGTCCTTTCACCGTATTGAAATAAGGTTCAGCGCCGCGCACAGCGACCAGTACGGCTGTTTCGTCCCAACTTTGGCGACCGTCGAAATCACCCTGTTTCAGGCAAATTGAGAAAGTTTCCTTTGCCGGCGTATTCGCAATGTCGGAGGCTATCAAACGTTTGCCTGTCAGTATCTTATTGCCGATTTCAACTCCGCTCAGCAGGATGGGAGAGGACCATTCGGAAAAAACCTTTACCGACGCCGCAGAATCGCAAAACACATTAAATTCCCTCCCCGACGGAAAACTTCCCGCCATGGAAACCAACTTCTTCACTTTTCGGGCAACCAACTCCTTGCCGGTCAGCGGACTGAACGCATCCAGCTCCGACTCCAGCAGATTTGCCAGATTGGTCAGGAAGCCGACCGTTACAATCACGACCGACGTATCCGGCTCGGCGGCAAGGATTTGACGGTAAATACCCACCGCGTCAGGCGCATCGGGCGTTGATTTCAGGTCGTGCGGAAATTTCGCCACCAGCGCCTCCGTCCATTTTTCCGCATGTCCATCGCCGAAACTGACGCCTTTTACGGGCGCTCCAACGGGCAAGTCGGGGCGACCGTAATACGTATTGATAGCGTCAATGCAGGGCGCAACCAGCGAATCCAGATTGCTTGAAAGCGTCGCCAGAATCCTGACTTCGCCGCTGTCGGCAAACGAATGAAGTATCGTCAGCGCACCCACATCATCGTAATCGGGTCCCAAATCGGTATCGAAAATGATGGATACCGGAGTGGGCGCCGGAGTTTGTTTGGCGTCGGAACAGCCGAATCCAAACCATAAACTGCCTGTAAACAGGACACTTAGAACAAAATTCTTCATTCCGAATAATTTTTAAATAATTTTCTCCAGCGGATCCATGCTCCTGGCGAGGTCGGCGTCGCTCATGTCGTAGTTCGACAAATCGCCGGCGAGATAACTGTCGTAGGCAGCCATGTCAATCAGTCCGTGTCCCGAAAGATTGAACAGAATCGTTTTCTGCTTTCCTTCGATTTTCGCCTGTTCCGCTTCCCGGACGGCGGCGGCAATGGCGTGAGACGATTCGGGTGCTGGGATGATGCCTTCCGTTTTTGCGAACAGAACGGCGGCTTTGAATGCGTCAGACTGCTCGATATCAACCGCTTCTATCAGACTATCCTTCTTCAACTGGCTGACGATGGCGCCTGCGCCGTGGTAGCGCAAACCGCCCGCGTGAATGTGAGGCGGAGCAAACGTGTGACCCAGCGTGTACATCGGGATAAACGGCGTGTAGCCTGCCTCGTCGCCGAAATCGTACTGGAAAACGCCGCGTGTCAGTTTCGGACAGGACGATGGCTCGGCGGCGATCACGCGCGTCTGCTTGCCGTCTAAGAAGTTATGACGGAGGAAAGGAAACGAAATGCCCGAAAAATTCGAGCCGCCACCGAAACAGGCAATGATAATGTCGGGATATTCGCCCGCCATTTCCATCTGTTTTTCGGCTTCGAGACCGATGACCGTCTGGTGCAGCATCACGTGATTCAACACGCTGCCCAGCACGTATTTACAGTTTGGCGTTTGCAATGCAAGTTCCACCGCTTCCGAGATCGCCGTGCCGAGACTGCCCATGTAGGTCGGATTTTCGGTCAGAATCTGGCGTCCCGCCTTGGTGCTCATGCTGGGCGACGGAATAACCTGGGCGCCAAATGTTTGCATGATGGAACGGCGATACGGTTTCTGTTCGTAACTGATTTTCACCATGTAAACGGCTAATTCCAATCCGAAAGCGCGTGCGGCATAAGCCATCGCCGCACCCCACTGACCGGCGCCGGTCTCGGTTGTAATATTCGTAAGTCCCTCAGCCTTACAGTAATATGCCTGCGCCAATGCCGAATTGAGTTTGTGCGAGCCTACGGGACTGACGCTTTCGTTTTTGAAATAGATGTGCGCGGGCGTATCCAGCGCTTTTTCCAGCGCGGTTGCGCGTACCAGCGGGGTCGGTCGCCACTGCTTGTACAAATCGCGTACTTCTTCGGGAATTTCAATCCACGGGTCGGTCATGTTAGCCTCCTGCTGTACGAGTTTTTCCGCCAGAATGGGGTACAAATCCTCGGGGTTCAACGGCTGTTTCGTTCCCGGATTCAACGGCGGCAACGGTTTGTTTTTCATGTCTGCAACGATGTTATACCATGCTGTCGGTATATCCTTTTCCTGCAATAAAAATTTCTTTGATTCCATGTTATTAATTTATTAATTTTACGAATTTGGCTGCAAAAATATAACTTTTATTTGTATCGCCATGCTTTTGCTTTCACTTTTTCTGAAAAAGCGCTGAAAATATAAAAAATCTCACTGTTTTTGCCGGAATTTTTAATGATTTTTGAGGAAATTTCCATTGGCTTTTAGAAGTGATGGAGATCATTCTTGAACATGTATATCCCATTCATACCCAAATTTCTTTTCAATCCCTACGGGATTGCATGTTTATAGAAAATGTCTTATTGCACCCCCGTTCGACTCCGAAGGAGTCGTATATTCACCTGAATTGTGTTTTCTATAAATATTTGAATCCTTTGGATTCATTATTGCACTATTATAGGTGTTTATACGGAGATTCATTTTTTTTGAATGGGATAATACGTTTTCAGACTACTTCATTTTTGATGATAATGTCCGGAAATTTCTTGCAACTGCCCCACTAAAACATCTTCGGCTAACCCAAGCGATAAACCCCGCCCGGCAAAGCCTTGATATGTCCTTCCAGTTCCAGTTCAAACAGTGTTTGCATCAGTTTGTGGACGGGCGTATTCATGGTAATAGCCAGTTCATTAATCTGAAATTCACCTTTTTCGGCAAGCAATTTGAGAATGGGATGGTCGGGCTTTTCGGCGAAAGAGATGGAGGTCTGTTGCGATTTTTGCGGCTGACTTTTGTCCCAGCAAAGCGCCATCATCAAGTCTTTTGCCGAACTGATTAGTCCGGCTTTATTCATTGTAATCAACCGGTTGCAACCTGCTGAATACAAATCCGTTACCCTACCTGGAAAAGCAAAAACATCGCGTCCGTAAGAGAACGCAATATCAGCCGTAATGAGCGCGCCGCCCTTTTCGGCAGATTCCACAATGACGGTCGCGTCCGCAAGTCCTGCAATCAGGCGATTGCGTTGCAGGAAATTTTCACGATCAGGATTCGTACCACTCATAAAATCAGTGAGTAAGCCGCCTTTACCAAGCATTTCCACGGCGATATTTCGATGGGCGGCAGGATAAATTCTGTCCAATCCGTGCGCCAGTACGCCAACGGTGGGGAGATTGTTTTTCAGAGCATTACGGTGTGCGGAAACATCTACTCCGTAAGCCAATCCGCTTACAATCAGTAATTCAGGAAACAGTTTGGCAAGTTCCTGAACAAAAATTTCGGTAACTTTCTTGCCGTAATCCGTGATTTTCCGCGTTCCGACAATGCTGATGATTTTCTCCGCATTCAGATTGGAATTTCCTCTGTAATAGAATGTTATCGGTGCGTCCGGACATTCTTTCAGACGCTGGGGATAATCGGAATCCAGCATCGTAAAAATGCGGATTTTGTTTTTATCCGCAAAAATCAGTTCCGTGTCGGCGCGTTTCAGCGCTTCGGATTTGGAAAGTTCGATTTGTTCGGCAGTGAAAACGCCGATGCCGGGCACTTTTTCCAGCGCTTTCCGGCTTGCCGAGAAAATCGCTTCGGCAGAGCCGAAAAACTGTAACAGATGCCTTGCCAGCACGTTTCCAACGCCGTTCAACAAGGTCAGCGCGATAAAATATTTGCGACTGTCATCTTCCATTTTCCGGTCGGATTGATTTTTCTATCAATGTATCAAAAAATTCTCCACGCGTAAGTTTTCCGTTTTCCGTAACGATGATTTCTACCCTCCCGGATGCGGCTAAAATATTGTCTTTCAGGTGGTAAATATCCTGTTCAAATATCATTTTGATGCCTTCGCGCCTGAAATTCAGACACGAGAGAAACCGGTCGCCGCTACGGAGCGAGCGCCTGAACCGGATTTCTATTTTTGACACAAAAGCATCAATGCCCTGCTCGTGTACTTTGCTGAAATTTTCACCCAACGCTTCCATGCATTCGTGGCGGGTATGCTCCATATATCGCTGATAATTAGCATTATTAACGACGCCCTGCAAATCGCATTCGTAGTCGCGCACTTTCATTTCCAGTTTGAATAAATATTCCTTCGTCATGTTTCAACTTTTAACCAATTTGTACATCCTGTCCGAAGGGCGAACTTTTACATCCGTCTTTATGGAAAAATTCTCACCCTTAACTGTCTCATTGACAGGTTTTAATTCTACACGAATTTCCCGGACGGTCTGAAACAGCGCGCCTGTCGTGGGTCCCGTAATCAAAATTTCGTCTCCGACTTTCAAATTGCCGCTTTCAATCTCAAATTCAGCCACTTGCAAGTCGTTGAAAAATTTTACGCTGCGTGCGATGTATTCTTTCTTTTTCGTGGCGCTCGAACCGTATTTGCTGTTCCACTCGCCCAACCGCTGACCGAGATAGTACCCGTTCCAGAAGCCGCGATTGAAAACCGACAGCAGTTTTTCGTCCCATTCCGCTATTTTTTCTTCGGTATAATTACCTGAACAGCAGGATTCTATCGCCTCTCTGTAACATTGTGTAACGATACGGACATATTCCGGTCCGCGCGCGCGCCCTTCAATCTTGAAAACCCGCACGCCCGCATCCATCATTTTATTGATGAAATGGATTGTTTTCAAATCTTTCGGCGACATAATAAATTGATTTTCAATGTCCAATTCAAGGTCAGATTCCTTGTCTTTCACCGTGTAGCCCCGTCGGCAAATCTGCATACAATCGCCGCGATTTGCCGAATGATTCATCTCGTGCAGACTCAGGTAGCATTTGCCCGAAACAGCCATGCACAACGCGCCGTGGCAAAACATTTCGATGCGAATCAATTCTCCTCTCGGTCCCTTAATTTGCTGATTGATAATTTCTTCGTAAATATTCCGAACCTGATCCATATTCAGTTCGCGCGCCAAAACGACTACGTCCGCAAATTGCGCATAAAATTTCAATGCCTCTATATTGGTGATATTCAGTTGAGTAGATAAATGAACTTCTACTCCGATTTCATGGGCGTAGCGCAACGCGGCAACATCGGACGCGATAATCGCCGAAACTTCCGCTTCCTTAGCAGCGTCAATGATGTCGCGCATCAGCGGAATATCTTCCTGATAGATGATTGTATTGACAGTCAGGTAACTGTTGATATTATTTTCCCGGCAAATCGAAGCGATGTTCCGCAAATCTTCGAGCGTAAAATTGTTCGACGAGCGCGCGCGCATGTTCAATCCTTCGACGCCGAAATAAATGGAATCGGCGCCACCCTGAATAGCAGCCATTAATGATTCATAAGAACCAACCGGCGACATGATTTCAAAATCGTGAATGTTCATCTTTTTTGTCTGTTATAAAATGCAAAAATAGTGTTTTTTTACAACAATTTCAAAGCAATGGCGGCGCAGGCTTCGGCGTCGGCGAGGGCGTGATGATGATTTTTCAAATCGAAACCGCAATAGGCAGCAACAGTATGTAGTTGAAAATTAGGGAGATTACTCTTTCCAATGATACGCCTTGCCGTTTTACAGGTACAATGAAAAACGTAGTCGGGATACGTCATTTGATACACTCTGAAAACCGTTTTCAAACAACTTTCATCGAACCGGCTGTTGTGCGCAACCAGCGGCAATCCCTCAATTTCAGGCGCTATTTTTTGCCAAACCTTATCGAAAGTCGGCGCGTTTTGGGTGTCTTCCGCCGTCAAACCGTGCGTGTGCGTGTTCCAGTAGGAATACCATTCCGGTTCGGGCTTTATCAATTCATAAATTTTTCGGGTAATGACGCCGTTTCTGACAATCACAATTCCCACGCTGCATACGCTACTTGGCTGATAATTTGCCGTTTCAAAATCAATCGCGGCAAAGTCAGTAAGACTCAAAGACATCTATAATTGCCAGATAATGAGTGTCTTTGCTGACAGGACAGAGCGAATAGTATCCGGAACGTATTTTGCCGCTGCTTATCATGATCGGCGAGGCTTCCGCCATCCGCTGATGCTCCTTGTAAGCGTCATAAACATAGTAAACGATGCGCAACATGCCTTGCGATGCGGGATGTACGAATTGTTGGCTGAACCGCATTGCCGCCATACCGATGGTGTAGCGAAGATTCAATTCCACGAACGGATGTACGGCATAATTTTTGTCCTCCGTCTGATAAATCATCATGTCCACGCCCATGTAACCCTTATATTTTGTCCCGACAATTTCCTTCAAAACAGTTCTAACCTGTTCGACAAGAAAGGAATAGTCTTCGGTAGAAATATATTCGTTCAGACGTTTCAGCAAACTCTCCTGCGACCCGAGCATGCAACCGATAAACTGTCCCTGTTGCGTTTCAAAAATGGAAAGTCCCGCGTATGAAATTTCTCCGGCTCCGTCGGAATAAAATTCGGTGGCAAAGTCGAAAACCTTGTTCAGCGCCGGTTCGATACCGACGGATAACTGTTTTTTCAAGGCTCCGCTTAACCAACTTGTCGCCCTGGCGTCCAGCGCGTTTTCGTTCAGCCAGTACAATCCTCTTCCCGACGAGGAAAAAGGAGTTTTTATCACATACGGCGGATTATGTTCCTTCAGATATCCTTCAATCCCCTCAATATCAGGGAAAAACTGAGGAATTTTGGGCGCCGGTGCGATGGGAAATATTTCCAGCAGTTTTTTCAGTGCTTCGGCAGATATTTGCCGTCTTGTCAACTCCAGTAATTCTTCCGACCATGCGGGAATGTCAATCTCCATTCCGGCTTGCTGCAGGTCGTGAAATACGGAAATGCTCCGCGGCGAAATACCCCAGCAAACTGCTTCCAAATGAGGTAAATTGGGTTTTATTCCATCTTTTTTACGCTTGTACAATTCTTTCATCATCAGGCTCAGAATCATTGGCGACGACAGATTGTTTCTAAAAGTTTTCGGCAGAGACGCAATAAATTGTGTGGCTCTGTTGTTTCTCACCAGCGTAAAAGTTCCTGCGCCCGCATACCAAATGGGAAGCATTTCCAGATCGGCGGACATTTTCTGAACGGTGTAGGGGGGGGTGTAATGAGATTTACTGTACAAAATTTCCATCTCGTGCCCCGGATTGAACAAATGTAATTCAGGCATCTGCAAGTAATATTATTTTAAGTAAGTTATTCCAAATTTTCATCAATCGCTTCTATTTTCTTGATTATCACCTCCATATCCTCTTTCAGGCGGGCAATTTTATGATCCGTTTCTTTCAGCAGATTGGTACCGCTTTTCGAAGATACGTTGAAGAATCCTATATTGTTTTCGTAGGTCTGCAATTCACTTTTCATCCTCTCGTAAGTCCTTAATAACCGGTCGCGTTCGTTAAACAGTTTGTTTTTACCGCCTCCGGCAATATCCGAAAGATTGGAGCGGTACTGTTGCAGTCTGCGGTCGCGCTCGCTAATCTTCAGGCGATCAAACTGTTTGTTCACGATTTCGCGGTATTCGGTATTTATTTTGTCCTTTTCCTTGAACGGGACAAAGCCTATTTCGCTCCATTCCGTCATGTATTCTCTTAAAATACCGAGGGCTTCTTCTTCCGTGAGTGATACGTCCATGTTTTTTATTTTTTCTAGCAATGCTTTTTTGGCAGCAAGATTCTCGTTTTCAGTGGTTTTACCGGATGCCGTTACGCCTTTTTTCTTTTCAAAGAAATAGTTGGTTGCCGCCGAAAACTGTTTCCACAACACTTCCGAATACCGGTTTCCCACGGGACCGATTTTTTTCCATTCATTCTGTAAATCAACGAATTGCTTGGTTCCATCCCGCCAGTCGGTCGAATCTTTCAATGCCTCCGCTTTTTCGATGAGCGCCTTTTTTAGCCCTACATTTTCGTCCATTTCCTTTTTTACGGTTTTGAAAAAGGCGGATTTTTTATCGAAATATGAGTCGCAAGCCTTGCGGAAACGTTCAAATATTTTGGAATTTTGCTTCCGGGTCGTGAAGCCGACAGTTTTCCATCTTGCCTGAATTTCAATCACTTCTGCGGTTTTTTTGTCCCAATCCTTCAATTTTTTCAACGAATCGTAATTGATGGCTTCGATGGCTTCGCAGAGGGCTGTTTTTTCTTTGAGATTGCTTTCTTCCGTCTCTTTCAAGTTCTCGAAATGGTCCTGGTATTTTCTGTTGACAATGGTGGAAGCGGCTTTGAAGCGTTCCCAAACGGAATCGCGGTAGGCTTTTGCTACGGGACCGATTTCCCGCCATTGCTGATGCAGTTTTTGCAGTTGATGGAAGGCGGAAATCGGGTCGTCTTCCTTGCTTATGCGTTCTACGGTTTCACACAGTCCGGTTTTCAATTCCAGATTTTTCTTGAAATCATAATCGCGGAACTGGTTGTTTATTTTCACCAGATCGTAAAAGCGTTCATTATAAAGTTGATAACTGCGCCACAATTCCTTGACTTTGTCTTGCGGCACAGCGCGAATTTCTTTCCATTTGCGCTGAATATCACGAAATTCGTTGTATCGTTTGTTAAAATCGTTCTGGCTTTCGGTCAATTCCTTCAAACGGTCAATCAGTTGCTGTTTCAGCAAATAGTTTGCTTCTTTTTGACGTTCTTCTTCGGCTGTAACTGCCGCACGTTTCTCCTTATATTCCGCCATCAGGGACTTCAGTTCCGGCTCCCATGCGTCTTCCGGCATAACAAAATCTTCTTCTGCGCCGCCACCCTCAAGAAATACTTTTTTTGCAGCATCCGTTTCCGCGCGAACTATCTTGTAGAACGCTTTTTTCAGCGTATCGGCTTCGTTTCGCACGTACCTGTCGGGGTCTGCAACAACTAACTTCAACCGTTCTACGATTTCGGGTTTGCCCATTGCATTCAGCGTCGCCGAATTTAGCGATTCAAGGGTATCATCTTCGGGTGAATCCAACAGATCTTCCGTGTCTTCTTCTGATGAATCCAGCGGCTCTTCCGCGTCTTCTTCAAATGAATCCAACGGTTCTTCCGCAACTTCTTCTGATGAATCCGACGGCTCTTCCGAGGCTTCTTCTGATGAGTCCAGCGGCTCTTCCGTGTCTTCTTCAGATGAATCCAACGGCTCTTCCGCAACTTCTTCTGATGAATCCGACAGTTTTTCCGTGTTTTCTTCAAATGAATCCGGAAGTTTTTCCGTGTCTTCTTCAGACGACAACGGTTTTTCTACTTCCTCTTCAGATGAATTCTGCACATCTTCCGCGTCTTTTTCCCCCTCCGTTTCCTGAATTGCAAGTTCTCCCTCAACTTCCGCTAACGGTGTCGTATCTTCCGGATTATCAACCGGTTCTGTAGTTTCCTCCAATTTACCGGTTTCATCTTCCGTGAGAATTTTTTCTTCTTCCGGTAAATCCTTTTCTTGAGTGTCCATATACCATTTTTCCTTTACTATGTGAGGTACTTTCTTCACATAAAATCATACAAAATAAACATTTATTTTCTTAATAACCAAAAAAAAAATCAAAAAAATCACATTATTTTATTCATATCATTGATTTACAGTCAATTGCAAAAGCATAAAAAATCCATCTTTTTAGACAAAAAAAATCCCGGAACTCGCGTTCGGGGATTTTTAGTAATGAATAATGAATAACGTTTAGCATTATGCTCTAGCTGCCGGGTGAAACCCGGCTACCGCAAAGAAGCCAAAATATCAACGACATCATTGCTGATGTCTGACCAATTGCCCTGTCAGCATACAGGAAAACAAGCCCTTTTATGCAATCGGCTTTCAGTCGTTTTTGAATTAGATTCAGAGGAAAAATTAACACAGAAATTCGCAAAACATTTATCCTTCTTCATCTAATTTGCGACAAAGGTAAGGGATATTTTTATATTAACAAAACTTTTTTCGTGTTTTTTTTTCTGAAAAGTACATTTTTTTTTTTACTTTTTATTATTTTATTGAAAATCAGTGATATGAAATATTGTTAAAAAAATGATTTTTTTTACAGCCATCCCATTTTTTTATTAAAATGTATAGTTTCGTATAGACCTTCTTCCAGGTTATAGTTGGCAGAAAATCCCAAATCCTCCCAAATAGACACAGTTTCACACATCCAGTTTCGCTGTTTCAAAATTTGAAATTTGTCCGTATTCAGCGTTTGCGGCTTGCCCGAAATCTTTCCGGCAAGTTCCGAAACGAGGCAGGCGCAATAGGTCAGCCAAACGGGAATCCGCACGTTCAAAACCCGCTTCCTGCCTAAGATTTGTTGTACAAGTTTTGAAAATTCGGCGTCGGTATGCACATCTCCGTCCGCCACAAAATAGGCTTTGTTTCGGACGGTTTTGTTTTCGACTGCCAGCATCGCGGCGCGCGCCAAATCGCGTACATATATAAAAGTGAGCATCTGCGGTTTGAAACCTGCTTTCAAGTCAAATCCTTTGTTAATACTTTGTAATTCAACCAGATAATCCTTGTCCTTCGGACCGTAAACGCCGGTGGGACGCAAGATGATGTACGGAAAATGATTTTGTTGCTGCAAAAACTGCTCGGCTGCCAGTTTGCTTTTCCCGTAAATGGTATTTGGTTGCGGCTTGTCATCGGCGCAAATAGGCTGGAGCGATTTCTCGCGGACGGGACCGAAACAGCTCAAACTGCTCATCAATACAAATTTTTCCGGCGTACAATCCGCCGCAATCAACGCCTCTATCAAGTGTCGGGTGTATTCGGCGTTTACTTTGTAAAAATCCTGTTTGTTTAGCGTTTTTGTCAGTCCCGCGTTGTGAATCACGTAATCCCATTTGCCTGATAATTCGACAGTTTCACGAATTTGCCGGATTAACGCTTCCCGGTCGTCATAGCGTAAATCAATGAAATGCACCGGCTTATCCTGAAAATTTTCCTTTGAACTGTTTTTTCGCACGCCTGCCCAGACTTCATATCCTTTTTCAAGCGCCTCGTCAACGAGATAACCGCCGATAAAACCGCTGGCACCTGTGATCAATATTTTTTTATTTTCTTCCATAAACTATTTATAATCTGAGATATAAGGCTTATCGTAATATTGCAGCGTCTGATTTACGTAAGCCAAATGTTTCACTAATGACGACAGCGTTGCAGCATTGTGAGATACGATGACAATTGCGGTGTTCACGCTGATTTCTCCCAGAAAATCATACAGTTGCTTTTCAAAATCCCGGTCAATAAACGTGTCCGGTTCGTCCAGAATCAGAATTTCGGGTACGGAAACCATCGCCCGAGCCAACAGCGTGCGTTGCAACTGACCGCCCGACAATTCGCCGATGGCGCGTTTTTTCAACGGTTCCAATCCCATTTTAATTAGATAGTTATCTATTTTTTCCTTTTGAATTTTTGTATAATCGCGAAATCGCGGTTTTTCGCCTGCCAATCCGGAGGCAACGACCTCGTAAACGGAGATGGGAAATCGCTTGTCAATCGGGTTTACCTGCGGGAGATAGCCCATTTTCAGCGACGAAACAGGGATGCCGGCTTCAAAATATTGCACGCTTCCGGACGCCGGTTTCAGCAATCCCAGCATCACTTTCAGCAATGTGGTTTTGCCGCCGCCATTGGGTCCGGTAACGCCCAGAATGTCGTTTTTCCACAAGTCGAGACTGACGTCTTGCAAGACTTCCCTGCGGTCGTAACATGCGGTAATATTCTGTATCTCAATCAGTTTCTCCATTTGAACACAAGGCTTCGACAATTTTTTTGATCTGTTCTTCCCACTGATAATCCAACAGATTGATTTCCACTATTTTGGCGTCTATTTCACCGGCAATCTGTTTGGCGTATTTTGTGTTAAACTCTTTCTGCATGAAAATGACTCTCGCTTTCGCCGCCTTTGCTTCTTCGATGAGCCGTTTCAGAGAAGCGGGTGAAGGTTCCTTACCATTTTCCTCAATGCTTAATTGCTGAAAATCAAACTCTTCTGCAAAATACGATAAGGCGGGATGATAGATTACAAAACAGCGGGATGAAACGGTATTCAACTGATTATGAATATTTTGATTCAATTCTTCTATTTCCGAAATCAGTTTTTCATAATTTTCCCGATATGTTTCGGTATTATCCTTATCCAAGATTATCAATGCTTTATAGATGTTTTCGGCAATTGTTTTCGCCCCTTGCATGGACGTCCAGATATGCGGATCTACGCCGGTATGCCCGTGATCTTCTTCCAGCATTTTCATTTCTTCTGACATGTTAAATATCTGAAAATCAGGATTATTTTGTTGAAATGAATTTAAAATAATATCTTCGACAGGGAATTGTCCGATTTTAAAAAAGGCTTTGCTTTTGCTGATTCTGACCATTTCCCGAGGTGTAGGATCGTAAGCCTCAGGACTTTGACCGACAGGCACGACCGCAAAAAACTGCATGTTGTTTCCGGCAATTTTGTCGGCAAAATATTGCACCGGCTCAATCGTAACGGCAATTTCGTTTTCGGAATAGTCTTTTTTTGTTGAACAACTTATTGTCAATAAGGGTATTAAGAAAAAGATTACCATTTTGTTTCGGAGCAGTTTTCTGCCGAGGAAATGAACCGGATAAAGCGCCGTTAAAAAACCGACGGAAATAACTGTTAGTAAGATAATTATAATATCGGAAATTTTAATTTTTACCGGATAGGCATCCACAATGAACGCGCCGGCAGTATGCCCCAGTTTGATCAAGCCGAAATATTCCTGCGCCCAACAAAGCGCTAATCCGACTACCATTCCGATCATCGCCCCGATAATCGTAATCATCCATCCTTCAAACAGGAAAATCCTGTTAGTGAACTTGTTATCTGCTCCCATACTTTGCAATTTTCCAATATCTTCTTTCTTTTCAATCATCAAAATCGAAATCGAACCGATGAGATTGAACAGCGCCAGCGCCAATAAAAAGCACAGCATCAGGTAAGTAACCCATTTTTCCATTTGCATCATCTTGAACGAGGCTTCCTGCTGTTCATAGCGGTCTTTTACCCAAAAATTACTGCCTAAAATGCTCTTAATCTTGCCTTTAAGAATAGAAATATCTGTCCCCGACTTTGTTTTTATCTCGATTGCCGAAACTTCGTTTTCGTAGTCCAGCATCGAACGCATCATGTCTATCGGAACTATCATAAATCCCTCATCATAAATGGGTTGATTGATATAATAAACGCCTCCGATCTGGGCGTACTCCACATGAAAAGACGCAATCGGATTGAGCGTATTCACATTTCCCGTCCGCTTCGGAATTAAAATTTCAAGCGGATACATAAACGATGCGTTCACACCGAGCGATGTTGCCGTTCCAATGCCCAGAATCGCGTATTTGACGTCGCCCTCTTCCAACTGAAATTTTCCTTCAATCATCGCCGTATCAATGAGCGCGATGGCATGAAAAGCGGAATCAACGCCTTTGACGGTTCCAATAACCTGACGATCAGCATATTTTATCAATGCATTCTCCTGTAATATCTCGCTGTACAGTTCTATCTCCGGCAACGCATAAACTTGCTTAATATCAGGCGTTTCGGGATCGAAAACCTTTCCTTCCGCCGGCAAAATTTTCAATTCAGGATCAAAAACACTTACTTTGCTGGCAAACAGGTCATTCAGCCCGTTGAAAACCGACAACGTACAAATCATTGCAACCGTAGGAACGATGACCCCAAACAGCGAAACGAGGGAAATGATGTTGACCACGTTTTGCGATTTTTTGGCAAAAAGATAACGGTGCGCTATGTAGAACGGGAGATTCAACTCGTTATTTTTGAAGTAGTTTGTCTATTTTTTCCACGTAATCCAGCGAATCGTCAATGAAAAAATCGAGTTCGGGAATCCTTCGCAACTGATTCCGAACGATTTGTCCGAAGTCGAAACGAACCGTTTTCTTGTTTTTCTCGATGGATTCAAGGATTTCCTTGCCTTTTTCAGACGGAAAAATACTCAAATATACCCTTGCATTGCTCAAATCGGGACTTACGCGGACGCTACTGACCGAGACGAGCGTGCCCCGCATCTGCGCCGTCTGTTTACGGAATAATTCACTTAACTCTTTCTGTATCAGCCTTTCTATCTTGCTTAATCTGGTCTCTTCCATATTCAATCTATTTTAATGTCCTATTTTTTCCAAATCATTGTTAATCCGTCCCTTAACGGAATAATTACTTTTTCAACGCGGTTGTCGTTTTTGATCTTTTCGTTAAAATCCAGAATGCCTTTGGTTTGGGCGTCGGATGACATTTTGCCTTTCTCCACGACTTTTCCCGACCATAACGTGTTGTCTGCCAGTATTAAACCGCCTTTTTTCAGTCGGGGAAAAACCAAATCATAGTGGGCGATGTAATCCTTCTTTTCGGCGTCTATAAAAACCATATCAAATACTTCGTTAAAGGTTGGATACAAGTCGGTTATGTCTCCCCAAAACAGTCGGATCCTGTCTTTGTACGGTGATTTTTCGATGTACGGAATCGTAAACGGCTGCATTTCGTCGTTGATTTCAACGGTATATATAATTCCCTCATCATCAATTCCTTCCGCCATACACAACGTTGCATATCCCGTATATGTGCCGATTTCGAGAATCCGTTTCGGGCGCGCAATCCGGCAAATCATTTTCAACAGGCGACCCTGCAAATGCCCTGCAATCATGCGGGGATGAAGCAAGTTTACGTGCGCATCCCGATTGAGAGAAGCCAGTAGTTCACCTTCTTCGTCAATGTGCTCAAGTATGTAATCATCAATCGTTTGCATCAGAGCGCAACATTATAACGGATTCATGAAAGCTGCAATCGCCAGCCGGTACGAATCCAGCCCGAAACCGACAATGACGCCCTTGCAAACCGCGGAAATCATTGAAACATGCCGAAAATCTTCCCTTGCGTGCACATTGGAGATATGTACCTCAACAACAGGCGTTTTGACGGCGCTGATCGCGTCGCGCAAAGCGATGGAAGTATGCGTATAGCCGCCTGCATTCAATACGACGCCGTCGAAAGAAAAACCGATTTCATGGATTTTGTCAATCAAATCGCCTTCGTGATTGCTCTGATAATAAGATATTTCGCAATCGGAAAATTGTACGCGCAACGCTTCCAGATAGACGTCGAAATTCCGGCTTCCGTATTTTTCCGGCTCGCGTATGCCCAGCAAATTCAGGTTCGGACCGTTAATTATTTGTATTTTTTTCATAAAACTTTGTATCTTTGCATGAAACAAACTACAAAAGTAATATTTTTTCGCAAATGCAACAAATTGAAACGGACATTATCCATAAATATGAAACTTATCTGAGTCTCGAGAAAGGGCTTTCGGAAAATACCGCCGAAGCCTATTTCGACGATTTGAAAAAATTAATTCAATTTATTGATAATGAGAAGAATATAACAATTTTTAACATTACTTACGGGCAATTGCAGCAATTTGTTTCGCAACTGTATGACCTGGGGATTTCCGCCCGCTCGCAGGCGCGGATTATTTCGGGAATCAAATCTTTTTTCCGTTTTTTGATGATGGAAAAACTCATAGACAATGACCCGACCGAGTTGCTGGAAGGTCCGAAAATCGGAACAAAACTTCCTGATGTACTGACTGTTAATGAAATAAATAACCTCATTGATTCGATAGATCTCAGCAAGGCGGAGGGACACCGGAATCGCGCCATGCTCGAAACGCTGTACAGTTGCGGATTGCGGGTGTCGGAACTTGTAACGCTCAAATATTCAAATGTTTATTTTGATGAAGGATTCGTGATTGTGCGCGGGAAAGGAGATAAACAGCGTCTCGTCCCCATTTCTCAAAAAGCATTGAGAGAAATTCATAATTACCTGATAGACAGAAATAAAATTGAAGTAAAAAAAGGTTCTGAAGATATTCTGTTTTTGAACCGGCGCGGTGCGGGGCTTACGCGCGAGATGGTGTTTCATATCATCAAGGAACAGGCGCAAATGGCAGGTATCATCAAGAATATCAGCCCTCACACGTTGCGACATTCTTTTGCGACGCACCTGCTGGAGGGTGGCGCCAATCTGCGGGCTATTCAAATGATGCTTGGACATGAAAGTATCACAACCACAGAGATTTATACGCATATTGACCGCGAATTTCTCCGCAAGGAAATTATTGAACATCATCCGCGAAACCGGGTTACAGTTCGTAATTTTGATACAGAAAATCGTTATACGGAAAGCGGGTAACGTGGATTTCCCTCACGTGTCTGTATAATAATTTCCGCAATTCGTCAATGTTAGTTTTATTGAGTGCCGATATAAATACGTAATTATCAGATAATTTATTCATCCACGTCTGTTTCAGTTCTTCGAGCGGGATATTGTCACGCGTGCGGGGCGTGAGGTCATCCTCATCTTTGGGCGTGAAAGTAAATGCATCTATCTTGTTGAAAATCACGATGACCGGTTTCGGCGTTTTGTCAATTTCCGCCAGCGTTTTGGTAACGACTTCGATTTGCTCTTCAAACGACGGGTGCGAAATATCAACGATGTGCAGTAATAAATCGGCTTCGCGCACTTCGTCGAGCGTTGATTTGAACGACTCAATCAGTTCGGTCGGCAGTTTGCGGATAAATCCCACCGTATCAGACAGTAAGAATGGCAAGTTTTCGATAATTACCTTCCTGACCGTCGTATCGAGCGTGGCGAACAATTTGTCTTCGGCAAATATCTCGGACTTGCTCAACAGGTTCATTAGCGTTGATTTTCCGACATTTGTATAACCAACCAGCGCCACGCGCACCATTTTACCGCGATTTTTGCGTTGCGAAGATTTCTGCCGGTCAATTCCTTCAAGGTCTTTTTTCAGTTTCGCAATCTTGTCGAGAACGATGCGGCGGTCGAGTTCCAACTGCGTTTCTCCGACTCCGCGCATCGTAACGCCGCCGCCGCGCTGCCGTTCCAGGTGCGTCCAGAGACGTGTCAGCCGCGGCAACATGTATTGATACTGAGCCAGTTCGACCTGCACTTTGGCATGAGCCGTCTGCGCCCGCATGGCAAAAATATCCAGTATCAGGCTGGTACGGTCTAATACTCTGATTTTCAATTCGGATTCTATATTTTTCAATTGCTTAGCCGACAATTCGTCGTCAAAAATGGCTACGCCTGTCTCGTGTTCGATAACGTACTCCTTGATTTCCTGTAGTTTACCCTTCCCGACATACGTAATTTGATTCGGATATTCCACTTTTTGCACAAACCGTTTGACGGCTTTTATCCCTGCCGTTTCCGCCAAAAAATCCAGTTCGTCAAGATATTCCTTCACTTGATGTTCATTCTGCTCCTGCGTTACAAGCCCGATCAATACAGCGTTTTCAGACTTCGCTTCCGATATGATAAATTCTTTCATTCAGCCCCTTAATTTCTGCAAAAATAAGCAATAAAATCAAAAGCGCAATATTCGG
>JAITMT010000250.1 GCA_031277235.1 Tannerella sp. | reverse complement strand
ACACAGCAAGCCGTAGTTGAAACGATCATTGATAAACATGATGTTGCAACCGGCACAAGACGGTTTAATGCTATTCTGGCAACGGCTTCTATCAATGATGCGATAGAATATTATCACCTCTTCAGAAGATTACAAAAACAAAAGATAAAAATTGACAAAAACTTTGTACCGCTTAATGTAGCCTGCGTCTTCTCGCCTCCTGCCGAAGGCAATAAAGATATCCGGCAAATTCAGGAAGATTTGGAACAGGAAAAAGAAGACAACAAAGAAAACCCCCGTGAAAAGAAACTGGCATTAAAAAACATTGTAAAGGAATACAATAAACAATATGGTACAAATCACAGTATCAACGAATTTGATTTGTATTATAAAGATGTTCAGAAACGGATTAAAGACCATCAATACAGCAATGCCGACTATCCGCACAAAAACAAAATTGATATAGCTATTGTAGTAGATATGTTGCTCACAGGTTTTGACTCTAAATATCTCAATACGTTATACGTGGATAAGAACCTGAAATATCATGGACTGATACAGGCTTTTTCACGTACCAACCGCGTATTGAACGATACCAAGCCGTATGGTAATATTTTAGATTTTCGACGCCAACAAGAAGCTGTAGATATCGCTATTGCCTTGTTTTCGGGTGAAGATACCGGAAAATCGAGAGAAATATGGCTGGTAGAACCTGCAACGGACGTAATTGAAAAATACAAGGAATCCGTTAAGAAATTGGACGACTTTATGACAGCCAACAATTTAGTCTGCGAGCCGGAAGCGGTGTATAATCTAAGGGGCGATGCAGCACGAATAGCATTTATCAAAAATTTCAAAGAAGTACAGCGATTGAAAACGCATCTTGACCAATATACGGATTTAGACGAAGAACAGCTATTTCAGATTGAACAGATTTTACCTAATGAAACATTGCGCTCGTTTAGAAGCTCTTACATAGAAACTGCAAAACAATTTAGAGAGATTCAGCAAAAAGAAGGCGTAAAAGCCCCGCCTGAATTACAACAGCTTGATTTTGAATTTGTACTTTTTGCCTCCGCCATGATTGATTATGACTATATTATGGAACTGATAGCCGAAAGTACCCAAAAACGTTCCAATAAACAGAAAATGACTAAATCGCAGATTATTAATCTACTAAGCTCAAACTCAAATTTAATGGATGAGCAGGAAGATTTAACTGAGTATATTAGCAGTTTGGACTGGAATATTGGAAGAGATGTGAATGCCTTACATGAAGGATATGAATTATTCAAAATCGAGAAACAGACTAAAGAATTGACAAACATTGCATTTAAACATGGTTTATCAACAGTGGCATTAAAAGATTTCATAGATGAAATTATGAGCCGAATGATCTTTGACGGTGAAAAACTGAATGACCTTTTTGCACCGTTGGCGTTGGGATGGAAAGTCCGGACACAGAAAGAATTGGCTTTGATGGAAGATTTGGTTCCTATATTAAAAAAACAGGCGCAAGGACGTGAAATTTCGGGATTATCGGCGTATGAGGATTAAACAAATTACGAATTACGGGGTATTAAATAAGTTATACAATTACACAAAACAAAATACTAATAAAATGGGAATATATAAAATAGGGCAAAAATTAGATTATATCAAAGAGTTACCTTTCAAACTCGAAAAAGATATACAGAAATTGGTCGAAAAGAATCTAAATTCGCTGTTACATCTCCGTTTTATTCATTCGGAGTTTTCATTGAACAACTTCAGAATAGATACATTGGCCTTTGACTTAGAAACAAAATCTTTTGTAATAATCGAATATAAACGAGATAAAAATTTTAGTGTGATTGACCAGGGATACGCATATCTGTCATTAATGCTTAACAATAAAGCGGATTTTATTCTTGAATTTAATGAAAGTCAACAAACGGTGCTCAAACGAACAGATGTCGATTGGACACAATCAAAAGTAATTTTTATTTCGCCACAATTCACCAATTATCAGCGGGAAGCGATTAATTTTAAAGATTTACCGATTGAACTCTGGGAAATCAAACGCTTTGAAAACGAAACTATTTCATTTGACCAAATTCAAAAAACTTCAACAAAAGAAAGTATCAAAACAATATCCAAAAATGATGAAATTGTTGAAACCGTAAATAAAGAGGTAAAAGTTTTTACAGAACAAGACCATTTGCAAAAAGTTGATGTTGAGGCGATAGAGTTATACGAACGAGTTAAAGAACGATTAATTTCGCTTGAAAATAATGTAACAGTTCAGCCGAAAAAACAAACAATTGGTTTTAAAGTTGATAATAGTATTTTTTGCGACATCGTAGTGCAAGGAAAAGGTTTGAAAATTTACCTAAACTTGAAAAGCGGTGAATTACAAGACCAAAAACAAACAGCAAGAGATGTTTCAAATGTTGGACATTGGGGTAATGGCGCTTATGAAATTAAATTGAATGATTTAGATGATATTGACTATGTCATAAGTTTATTAAAACAATCTTTACGAAAAAACAAAGGATAATATGAAACAGAAAAACCGTAATACGTAATTGAATATGCAACAACTCGGTAAAACCCTTTGGGGAATAGCAGACCAACTGCGCGGGGCAATGAATGCGGACGATTTTCGCGATTATATGCTGTCGTTTCTCTTTTTACGTTATCTGTCAGATAACTACGAACAAGCCGCAAAAAAAGAATTGGGTTCGGATTATCCGGAAACACCTCGAGATGTTATGCAAACGTTAAGAGTGAACACACCTCTTGAAATTTGGTATAATGAAAATCCCGATGATATATATGGCTTTGAACGCCAAATGCGCCGCAAAGTGCATTACGTAATTGAACCGCAATATCTGTGGAGTAATATTGCCGAACTTGCCCGAAGGCAAAGTTCTGATATATTGTCTACACTCGAAAAAGGCTTCAAGTACATAGAAAACGAATCTTTCGAGAAAACTTTTCAGGGTTTGTTTTCAGAAATTAATATCAATTCGGAGAAACTTGGGAGAAGCCATAAAGAACGAAATGACAAACTTTGTGTCATTATCACAAAAATAGCTGAAGGTATAGCTATTTTTTCTACAGACAGCGATATCTTGGGTGATGCTTACGAGTATTTGATTGGTCAATTTGCTGCAGGTTCAGGTAAAAAAGCCGGTGAGTTTTACACGCCGCAACAAATTTCTACAATCCTTTCCAAGATTGTAACGCTTGACAGTCAAGACCCAAGCGCTGGAAAGAAAGTAAAACTCGACAAAGTGTTGGACTTTGCCTGTGGATCCGGTTCGTTATTGCTCAATGTGCGCAACCAAATGGGCGAGAACGGTATCGGTAAGATTTACGGACAGGAGAAAAATATCACTACCTACAACCTTGCCCGAATGAATATGCTGCTGCACGGCGTTAAAGATTCGGAGTTTGAAATTCATCACGGCGATTCATTGCTTAATGATTGGGATATTCTCAACGAATTGAATCCTGCAAGGAAAATTGTTTTTGATGCAGTTGTGGCAAATCCCCCATTCAGTTATCGTTGGGAGCCGGATAATACTGTGGGAGAAAATTTCCGCTTTAAAAATTATGGACTTGCACCTAAATCGGCTGCCGATTTCGCGTTTTTACTGCACGGATTCCACTTTTTGAGCGACGAAGGTGTAATGGCAATCATTCTACCGCACGGAGTGTTGTTCAGAGGTGGCTCCGAAGAACGCATTCGAACTAAATTGTTAAAAGACGGACACATTGATACCGTCATAGGTTTGCCTGCCAACCTGTTTTTTTCGACGGGCATTCCTGTATGTATTTTAGTACTGAAAAAATGCAAAAAATTCAATGATGTGTTGTTTATCAATGCTTCCAAAGATTTTGAAAAAGGCAAACGGCAAAATACGTTACGCCAGAAGGATATTGATAAAATAGTTGAAACGTATCAATTTCGGGAGGAAAAGGATCGTTTTTCCCGTAGGATTTCAATGGATGAAATCGCTGAAAACAATTACAATCTGAACATATCACGCTATGTGGACACTTCAGAAGAAGAAGCAGAAATTGACATCCACGCCGTAATGAGCGAAATAAAAAATCTTGAAACAAAACGGGCGTCGTTGGACAAGGAGATTGAAGGTTATTTGAAGGAATTGGGAATTGTGTAATGTTGAATTATATAATATGGCAGCAGAAACATTAAGCATTGAATACAAAAGCATTCAGAAAATCAAGAGTGGAGACAAAGGTTTTAAAGACCTTGCCGGCACTTGTGTATGTTTGGCAAATGCACAAGGCGGAAAAATCATTATTGGCTTTGATGACAAAACAAAGGAACCGCCACCAAATCAAAGGATTGAACAGGAATTACTGAACGATACTCTCGAACGCTTGCGTGGTTTGACTTATGCAGTTGCATTGTCGGCTTCCGAAATTCTTACATACAAAAATGGCAGTGAATATTTTGAAATCATAGTTTCACCTTCAAAAAAAATTATTGCGACCACCTCGGATGGAAAAATATTTATGCGGATTGCCGACAAATGCGTACCCGTTCACGGCGAAGATATTCAGCGCATAGCAGCTGAAAAAGATACCTTTCAATGGGAATTGATAAACCGAAATGTAGATTTGCAACTAATCCCTCAGGAAAATATCGCTAAATTTGTCGCCGACATTCGCCAATCCGACAGAGTAAAGGATAGTGTCAAAGAAAAAAGTGATATTGAAATACTCGAACATTACAATTTTATTGAAGATAAGCAACTTAACAATCTTGGCATTCTATGGCTTGGAACCGCAAGCCAACGGGCACGTCTCGCTTATCCAATTACAGTTCAGTACATTGTCTATAATGCCAACGGAGAAAAGATCCGAAAATATACTTGGGATGATTATGCCCAAAATCCCAAGGAATTATTGTATTCAATTGAAAAAGAAGCCATCGAATTGACCTATTTTTACGAACTCCCGGATGGCTTGTTTCGCAAACAAGTGCGTCATTTTCCCAAAGAAGTGATTCGTGAGTTGCTAATCAACGCTTTTGCTCATAAATCATATTTGATTTCTACCGATATTTTTATCGAGGTCTATCCTGACCGGATGACGATATCAAGTCCGGGAAGTTTGCCGATAGGCATCACAAAATACAATATCCTGCATGAAAGGAATAGAAGAAATCCGCATTTGGTAAAAGTTTTACACGACCTCAAACTAATGGAAGCAGAAGGCAGCGGATACGATATGATTTATGAAAAACTGACTGTTGATGCAAAAGAACTTCCAGTGATCGATTCCGATTTTAATAAAGTAACCGTTTCGCTAAACTCGAAAATTGTAGACATTGACGCTTTGAACTTGATCACCTACATTCTCGACCATTTCCAACTGTCGGGACGGGAGGAAATCTTTGTGGGTATTGTGGCTCGACACAAAAAAATACTTGCCACCGAACTGGTCAAGATTTTACAACTGCCCGAAGAAGAACGCTTGCGTTCCTGGTACACCCGCCTGCGAGAACAGCAAATCATTAAAACGCAGGGCGAGAAAAAAGGAACAGCATTTATTATCAATCCGAAACTTTTATCCGATTCAAAACTAAATATCAAACCAACGCTGAAAACAATAGAACCGCATAGATTGAAGGCTCTGATTGTTGAAGATTTACGCATACATCCTCGCAGTAAAAGTTCCGAAATTCAAGAGCGAATCGTGGATATCAGGATTGAGGAGATAAGAAGGATTTTGAAGAGTATGGAAAAAGAAGGATTAATATCTTCGGAGGGATATAAATATTCTAAGATATACCTTTTGGCATAAAACCATAACTTTTCCATAACTTTTGACAAAATAAACCTGTAAGATTAGAAAATGTAAAATGATAAATATAAGATAATCAGATAGATATATTAACACATCCACTTATATGTTTCAAAATAGCGATTGGCATAAAATCATTAGCCTCTCAATAGAAATTGACAGTAAAAAATGGAGATAAAAGTTAAAAATACAACATATAAATATTTGATAATCAATATATTTATTACATCGTAAAATAAAATGAACATAAACAATAGGAATAAAATCCCAAATGTTCCAAATTTGAGATTTGGGGAGTTTGAGGGGGAGTGGGAGAAAAAGAAATTGGGAGAGATTTGCGAACTTACTTCAAGCAAAAGAATATATTTGTCTGAATACATAGATAATGGC